>NZ_JBYNSB010000038.1:0-171779 GCF_057785455.1 Mesobacillus sp. | reverse complement strand
TGGTGTAATCACCATTTTTATATGCGGTTATTGCTTCATATTTAAACTGACTAGAATAATATCTATTGGACACAAAAAGCTCCCCCTAAGTGAAAACAGATTTTTATTTTTTAATCTGTCTACCTTAGGGGGAGCTTATCATTTAGCTGGAAGCCTGTTTATTTTTTGTTCTGAGACAATCAAACATTGAAAAAAAGCTGCTTGTCCCATACAATTAACCTTATGGAGAAATAATGATTGTGAGGGAACTAACATGTCTAATTTACCGATTTTGCCTACGATTAGCACATCTTTCATCGTTTTAAGTGCTATCTTCGTTGCAATAGGATGGGCGCAGATAAAGCAGCGCAAGCTTGAAAAGCATAAAAGGACAATGACGCTCGCCGGCATCTTCGCCGTGATCTTTTTTGTGATTTATGCGTCAAGGACAATTTTTATTGGCAATACATCCTTTGGCGGGCCAGATGATATCAAAATTTATTATACGGTATTTTTGATTTTCCACATTACACTTGCGACAATCGGTGCGGTACTTGGCATCATATCTTTGTATACCGGCTACAAGAACAAGCTTGACCGCCACCGCAAGCTGGGCCCGGTGACAAGTATCGTTTGGTTCTTCACTGGAATTACGGGTTTAGCTGTGTATCTGCTTCTATATGTATTCTATAAAGGCGGAGAAACAACTTCTGTCATTAAAGCGATTCTTGGTTTTTAAGGTACCCGAAAACATTGCATCCAGCAATGTTTTTTTTATTTTTTAAAGGAATTGCTCTCCAAAAAATCGAATCATAAGAGAGGTATAAAGGGGGAAGATTCTTTTGGAAGTCAAGGTTTTAACAGAAGAACATTATCTACAATCAATGAAGCTTTCTATGTACGCTTTTCAATATCAAGTGCCTGAGGCTGAGATTCCACAGCGATTGGAAACATTAAAAAAACACAGGCTGCTGGGAATCCTTGAAGGAGACGAGCTGGCATCTAAGCTGCACATTTTGTCCCTTAAGGTTAAGCTTGGCAAGCTGGAATGGAAAATGGGCGGTATTGCAGGCGTGGCTTCATATCCAGAGCATCGCCGCAAAGGGCATGTAAATGCATTGATGAAAACTGCTCTATCAGAAATGAACGGAAATGGAGATGTTGTGTCATTCCTGCATCCCTTTAATATAAACTTCTATCGAAGATATGGATGGGAAGTCATTTCGGATAATAAAAAGGTACAGATAGAGAAGAAAGATTTAAAACCAATCGGAGAGTTTAAAGGAAAAATCAAGAGATATACCGAGGAAACACATTCACAGGAAATTGAACAAGTATATGATGCATTTGCTGAACGCCATAGTGCCATGCTTTCCCGAGATAAAAATTGGTGGAAGAAAAATATATACGGACCGCAAACCGCGGCCGTCTATTACAACGCTGATAATGAGGCTGAAGGTTATCTTCTCTATGAAGTGAAAGATGAGATTATGAAGGTAGAAGAGTATGTATCCCTTACCCACGAGGCACGTACAGGACTTTGGAATTTTATTTGCCAGCATGATTCGATGGTGGAAAAAGTAGAAATCAAGACATCCGTACATGATCCTTTTCCTTATTTCCTGATTGAGCCGAAGCAGAAGACAGAGGTCCACCCTTATTTTATGGGGAGAATAGTGAATGCAGAAAAAGCTCTTAAAACCTATCCATTTTTTAATAGGGAAGGCAAAAATGTAATTCTGCATCTAGTCGATTCCATGGCCAGTTGGAATGCCGGTACTTATATTATCGGAAGCAATGAGGTCAGCTTCTTTCCGGTAAAGCCGGACAGCTTATGCACAAAACCTGCTGAGAGAGGGCTGCACCTTGATGTAAATGCTCTGACTGCATTGTTATTCGGATATAAAAGGCCAAGCGAGTTATACGAAATGGGAATGATTCAAGGAAAGGCCGAAGAAGTGATGGAGCTTGAGAAAAAAATCCCGCCATTTAAACCTTTCTTTTATGATTTCTTTTAAAAGCAAGGCTCAGTTAAAGCTGAATGTTGATTTTTAAACGCTGTTGATTGTAGTGGAAGGCGCGTAGACTCCTTCGGGATTTAGCGGGCAGGTGAGACCCCACAGAAGCGGAGCGACGAGGAGGCTCACCGCACGCCCCGAGGAAAGCGAAGCGCCTGGAACGAAAATCAACAGCCTTGTTTAACAAAGCCAAAAGCAAAAAACCCGGACAGCCAGTCCGGGTTTTTTGCTATATTTTAAACTTCATTTTAATTATGCCTGCCTCTTTAGCTGAGTTAAAGCCAATAAGGATTAGAGGGCCAATTACAAAACCAAGGATCCCAAAGAGCTTCAAGCCGAGATACATGGCAATTAATGTGGACAATGGGGAAAGGCCAATATGGCTGCCCATTACTTTTGGTTCAACAGTACGGCGTATGATCAATAATACCGCAGCAAGAACGGCCAGTTGAGTTCCCAGTGCCACGTTCCCGGTTACCAGATGAAAAATGGACCATGGAGCGAGGATTACGATTGATCCGATAATAGGGATAAAGTCAATTACCCATATAATCGCAGACATCACGATTGCATACTCTGGTGCAATGAACAGGAGCCCAATCAGCGCAACAATAAAGATAATCATACTGACGAGGAATTGAGCCTTCAAAAATCCAAAGACAACATAGGAAAGTCTTGAAGTCATAAAGTGGACCTTGTCAGCGGTTTTTTCCGTAAGGTGGCTGTATACGCTATTCCTCAGGTTTGGCAGCTCAAGCAAAAATAAGAACAATGCAATCAGGTACACAAGGAAACTGATAAGAAAGTTCGGTATATTAGTAAGCAGCGCTTTCAGATTTTCAATATTGATAAATGCAATCATATCTGTCTTCAGCTTATTTAGAAATTCCTCTGCCCGGTCGCTGATCTCTATAACGACTTCTCTTGGCAGATCATTTGCTGCTTCGACAAATTTGCTTTCAGCCTTGTACCAGGCATTCGTGACTTCATTTATGTATACTGGAGTATTTTCGATTAAATCAATCGCCTCTGTAACAGCAGTTGTTGTCAGGAAGTAGCCCGCAACACCAATGAGCAAGACAAATAAGAGAAAAATAATCAATACCGCTAGACGGCGGCCGCTTTTGAACTTCCTTTGGAAATATCCAACAGAAGGTTCGAGGAAAAGTGCTGTAATCAATGCTGCGATCAGCGGGATGGATACCGGAAGGATCACATAAAGAATAGCAGCTGCAATCAATACAGCCAAGCTGATGATAATAATTCTTTTTGAAAAAATACCTGACAATGGAAACTCCTTTCTACACTCTTGCAGAGTATATGCTTCCTGAAAACCATTTTGATGGCTATTCGGACTTCAGCCTTATTAAAAATCTTAACAATTAAATTATATTACGCATTTAATATAAGAAACAACAAAAATCAGCGATAACCTGTGATTTCTAAGCTCTTTTAGTAAATTTTCCCAGTTTTGTCTATATTTACTCGGTAAGTTGGTGGGCAAAAGCGGATAAGGCAGTTTTTCTTGCATTATCTAGCTTGCTGGATAATTGTTGGCGGGTACGCTTGACTCCCTAATCTAAACACGAAGCTTCTCAAGGTAATTAAATGGAAGGAAAACCTTGTACATTAACAATGTTATGTTAAATAGTACCCGTAAAAGGGGTGAGGCGATGAATAATTCCAGGAACAACATGCCCGCTTCATCAAAGGATGTTTGCAGTGCAGTCTGTGCGATTGTTCATGCCAATATCATTGAGAACGGGCATTTTAAACAGAAACGATCCATGAAGAGAACAAGGTTTACTTCCATCAAAAAGGATGTTTTTTCTGATCATGGAGTGGAGGTCGAGGTTTATAAAGGCATGATCAATATTAAAGTCCATGTATCAGCATTAATTGATCATGCATCTATTCTTGAAAAGGCAAAAGAACTTCAGGAGAACATATTTGAGGAAGTGACAATGCTAACTTCATTTCAGGTGAGGAAGATTGATATCCTCATAAAGAGCTTGATATAGATTTTTGTAAAGCTCTGAAGAAAATGAAAAAGACGCATACCTATGCGTCTTTCATTCTTTTACAAAGCGAATTTTTCGATTTCAGCTTTTACTTCCTGAAGAAGTTTCTCACAGCTGCTCACAAGCGATTTAGGGAAGTTCTCACCCTCACCATACTCAACACCATGGGGATAATAGTGCTTCCCAAGAAGTGGAGTCATAAGTTGAATGATCGCTTTATGTGAGCCAACATCTCCTTCATGTACATGCCCTTGAACACGCAGATAATATGTACCTTCTTTGACGACATACTTTTTGTCATAGGTTACACGTTCATAATCCCATTGGCCTTCACGCACCAGGCCATGCTCAAGCATAGTTTCATCGAGGCGGTTCAGGTCAGCCTTCAACGCTTCGATACCAGTATTTTCAAATTTCATCCTATATTCCCTCCTAAAAAACCACTGCGAAAATATTACCATAGAAAGAATCTATCTCAGTTTCAATAATAGTAAAAAAACTCCTAAGTTGCAATGAATATAAAACCGAAAGTTTTTATCCATGACTGATTTAGGAATCAGCCAGGTGAAAAACCAAGAAAATAGTGTACATATATTAACCAGGCTTGTAGAGATAGTATCTGATAGGCCATCCGGATTTATGTGGTTCATTCAGCATAATTTGTCATCTTCAGGCAAACCTAAGGTAAGGAAAACCATACTTTTTAATATAAGGAGGAATTGCACTATGCGAACCATACGTGATATCATGACCAGCAATGTGGAAACCTGTACTTTGCTTGATAATGTGTTTGAAGTGGCTGTGAAAATGAAAGATCTTAATGTGGGAGCGATACCGATTGTTGATGGAGATGGCGGGAAGCTTGTAGGGATGATCACAGATCGTGATATTGTGATAAGGGGTATTGCCGAAAAACATCCACCGTCATCCAAGGTAGAACAGGTGATGAGTGACCACCTAGTTACCGCTTCCCCTGATATGTCGACACAGGAAGCTACGAAGCTAATGGCAGAACATAAAATCAGAAGATTGCCGATAGTTGAAGGCGACAAGCTTGTTGGCATTGTAGCTCTTGGTGACTTCGCTGTAAATGAACTTACGGACGAACAGGCACAGCATGCTTTATCAGAGATTTCCGAGCAAGGCAGCCAGCTTCAATAATGGAACATCCTTTAAGGCACTCGAATGAGTGCCTTTTCTGCTATTATCAAGCGGTATTCCTGATATCAGATATGAATTGAACTTGCAAAATGACGAATGAGCAAGATGCTTTTATTTTTTCAGGACTGGCACAGTGGTTCTATCAAAAAGCTTATTATAAATGATATAATAATTTTAATTATCATTCATATAATTAATAGAGAGGATCATAGAAAGGGGGTTTCCATCTGCGATCTATAGTAAGAATCTTAATATTTGCATTCGCTTTTTTAATGCTTGGATTATATCTTGGAGCCTCAAAGAATGACGAGCAGGACCTGGTTCTCGAACAAAAATCCGAGCCCAAGGTTGATGAGTCTTTGGACCAGGACATCAATGAACAGAGCATCAGTCAAGGAATCGAGCAGCCGCAAACGGGTGTAGGCTCATTGATTGGCAAGGATATCGATGCCTTAAAAGCAGTAATGGGGAAGCCAGCCCGTGTGGATCTTTCAGCTTATGGATTCCATTGGTGGATCTTTAACGATAACCTTAATCAGTATGTTCAGGCAGGTGTGCTGAATGGCAAGGTAGTGACGGTTTATGGGATAGGGCCGTCCGTTAATGCAGAGCCATTCAAGATCGGCCAGCCGATAGAGGAAATCTTTTCTAAGAATTTAATTGATCCAGAAGTAACATTTGAATTCAATGGCAGCTCATACAAATTCGAATTATCGGAACAGGATATGAACAACCGTCCCATTATCCGGATGGGGGATTATTTTGTTCAATTGTATGTGGATAAATTCACGGGTTTAGTTTCAAGTATCCGATATATGGATTCCGAAACGCTCGTTAAGCAAAGGCCTTATGAAATGGTTTACAGAGGTGAATTGCTGGAAGCTCCGGAGCTGTCTGCTGATGACTGGCTCAGGGTCGAGGCGGGCATGGAAAAACAAATACTCGATATCACAAATGTAATAAGGGCACGTCATGACTTAGAAATGCTGGAGTGGGATGATGAGACTGCACAGGTTGCCTATGCCCACAGTAAGGACATGGCAGAAGAAGATTATTTTTCGCATGAATCCGAAAAATATGGAACATTGGCAGATCGTTTGAAAGCTGCGGATATCATTTATGAATTAGCCGGTGAAAATATCGCTGCGAATTATACAGATGCACCTGCGGTAGTCGAAGGCTGGCTAAACAGTGAGTCCCATAGGGAGGCTTTACTGAACAATGAATATTCACATCTGGGAGTTGGGGTGTATCGTAAGCATTATACCCAAAATTTCTTAAAGCGCTGGGCTGAGGAATAGCAATTTTACTTATTATTTTATCCAAAAAAAAGGAGCCAGTGATTCTTCAGGCTCCTTTTTCCTGCTTTACTACTCTGTTAATGGAAAATTGGCCTTCTTGCCAATTTCCGTACAGGTGGACAGCTTCGCCAACCTGAAACTTTTGGATCACCGCTCCCTGTTTTAATGGAGTGACCTTTTTTACGGACAATTCTTTCACTCCTGTATGGAGCTTTACAATGGAAATATGGTTGAATCGATGATAATAAAATCTTTCCTTGCGTTCCTGGACTTCAAGGATTTTTCCGCTGACAATTGCTTCCTCTGGTATTTCCTCTAATTTCATCCATTCCACGTAATTTTCCTGCATTTCCTTTTTAGTCACCATGTAAAAATAAATAAGGATTATAGGGATGACAATTGCCGTTACCATTCAGACCACCTTATTTATGCTGTTTTTCGACTACGAAAAAGCTGCCGGATGCGTGGGCAATTCTTTTCCCATCTGACCTGAACACATCACCTTCAACCACAACCGTACTTCTTCCTTTATGGATTAGTGAAGCTTTGCAGTGGAGCGTGTCTCCAGTTCCGGGAGAGAGATAGTGAATATTCAGCTGGGATGTTACCGCCGCATATCCTTCCGGGAGAAGCTTATTTGCCAGTGTTCCCATTGCCGTATCGAGCAGTGTTGCTGTAAAGCCGCCGTGAACGATGCCGAGGGTATTATCAAGCATGTTTGTAATAGGAATGTCAATTTCGCATGTCTCATGGTCAAACCTGCGTTCCATATGCATTAGGCCATCAATGAAGGTAGAATTTTTGCCGGTGAGTTTATTTTTTGTCCCGGAAAGTATCACTTTTAAGGTTTCCAGATCCTTTTCGCTGGAAAGCGAGATGCATTCCTCTAATAGCTGCTGTAGTTCTTTTTCCATCTAATCAATTACCTCTTTCTATCTGGCTAGTTCCAGAATGTACCTTCTCGAAGTGAAAAGTACATATGCTGAAAATAGCATGGTTATCTATCTTCTGGGTTTATTTTAACACTTAATAAAGTTTTGATGAACAAGAAGACATTGATGCGAAAATTAAATAGGCATAGGCTCACCATTTTCTTGCAGTCACATAAACTATTATAGGCATTTGTTACACAGTGAGGTGAGAACCATGGCCAAAAAAAAACTCCATCCCTCTGTTCAAAAATTCAAGGAATTTGTAAAAGACCACCCTGAACTTATTCAGGAAGTAAGAAATGGGAACGCAACCTGGCAGGAATTATATGAGGATTGGTATTTGCTTGGTGAGGATGACCCTAAATGGAGCGGTAACAAAAAGGATGAAAATCAGAAAAAAAACGGCGAAGGTGAAAAAGAAACCAAAACAGACTGGCTGGGGACCATTATGGGCGCTGTAAAGAATATGGACCCGGCACAGCTGCAGGGACAAATTAACAACATCAGCCAGGCGCTTGGCGCAATCCAGGGAGTGCTTTCCCAATTCCAGGGAGGCAAGGGAGCAGGTGGTCAGCAGGCGTCAAAAAACACCGGTCCTAGTCATCCTTTTTCATTCAGGAAAGACTAGAAAGGAGCAAGCTATGAGGAAGGACATTATTGAACAATTAAGAGCCAATAAGGAATTAATGGATTTTGTCCGAGACCAGCCGCAATGGTATCGTAAGCTGAGCAGGGATCCTAGGGATTTATATTCGGCCCAAATTGCAGCTCTGCATCATTTTGAGAAGACGATTCCGCACAAAGTCCAAAAATTTTCGAACAGTGTCCAAATGGCTTCGATGATGATGCATATGTTTTCCAGCATGAACTCCCAATCCTAAATAGCTATCTTCATCTGAGGAGAGCTTTGTTTTTTTCAGGAAAGTAAAATTCAGCATATATACGGCGCCAGACCAGAATGCTTCGCATTTCTGCCAATTTCATGGTAGAATGAGATTCGGAGGTGAGCCAGTATTGCTTGCTGTTACATCAGAAAGGGTTATGTTGTTAGAGGAAGCTGAGAAGCTTGTCAGCATGATTTTGGAATCAGATATTGCCGATCATTATCGTCAGTGTTTATATAGAGTCAAAAGCAATGCGGAAACGCAAAGGAAAATTCATAAGTTTGTCGATATGAAGGAACGTTATGAAGAGGTTCAGAGATTCGGAAAGTACCATCCAGACTATAAGGAAGTAATGGGTCAGATCCGTATCGTTAAGCGAGAACTGGATCTGGATGATGAAATTGCCGAGTTCAAGAAAGCTGAAAATGACCTTCAGGCCCTGCTTGATGAAGTCAGTGTGATCATTGGCAGATCAGTTTCTGAAAGTGTCAAGGTCCCAACAGGCAACCCCTTTTTCGAAAGCTCCTGCAGCACAGGCGGCTGCGGCAGCGGCGGCAGCTGTGGCTGCTCAGCATAGGGAAATACCGAAAGAGCATGGGAAACCATGCTCTTTCGTGCGTTAAAGCACCGGGGGTCAGACCCCCGGTGCTTTAACGCGTCACTGTGCTTGAAGGTTAATCCCAAGATTTGAGTCTGATGCAGTCGGCGCAAAGGTTTCCGCAGCAGAACATTTTACGCCGGGGGACGTAAAAGCGGTGGCGGAAGACGAATAATTGCTGATCGTTTCTTACATATTCTGTCTCACAATGGAGCTGTTTCCCTTTCATTGCGCCTGCTGCTGCTTTTCTGATGGCTTTTTCAAGTTCTTGCTGAGCGCATGGCTCTTTGACCTGTATATATAAAAATGGGATACCAGCTGATTTGCGAGTGTAGACTTTTGTTAAAGAAGGGTGCTTGGAGAGCAAATCGATAAACTTCGTCCAGATCAGTTCAATTTCCATTACATCACCTTACACATTAAATATTTGCCATGTTCATTCAGTATATTTTAGGCCATACTGATGTGCACATAGGCAATTCATATTTCTTTTCATATTACATATGCAGCTTAATAGGGGCAAACTGGATATTCATCATTGATAATAAGGGTTTTTATATGCTAGACTATTACAAAGCAAACGTTTACCAAAGGGGAACAAGGAATATGATTGGACAGAGGCAGGGAATCATCGTTTGGCTCTATTCTTTAAAACAGGCCAAGATGCTCAGAAGATTTGGAAATGTTCATTTTGTCTCGAAAAAACTCAAATATGCGGTCATTTATTGCAATCTTGATGAGGCAGAGGCGCTAATGGAAAAAATCAGTTCATATTCATTTGTAAAAAAGGTGGAACCTTCCTATAAACCATTCCTGAAAATGGAATTCGAAAACTCCTCCCCAGATAAAGCAAAAGAATATGATTATAAAATGGGTATATAGTGTTCACACAGTTACGGTTGAACAGGCTGAATAGACGTCAAAAAAGGTGAGGAGGAATCCTCACCTTTTTTTATGTTATTGAAGAGGCGGGATATAGTGGTTCAATCTAAGGATCCCGATTAAGTATTGAAAAAACAATTCCTTATCTGCAAACTGGCTTGAAGGCTTTGTATCAAACTCAATGATCGTTTTATCCAATTCCTCAGCAAGCTCTGCAAACATATCAAATCGTTTGTTATTTAGTATGTGCGGATTCGGTATTCCTTCACGGCAGATATAGAGAGCCTGGAAACCGCCAGGATTTGTCGGCTTCATGACTGCAATCAATGAAGTGACGTCTTTATCTTTTATTTTTGTATGGATAGCCATAAGATGCATCAACCGATGCCTGTTGGCCCTTGCTGTTTCGATCAGTTCGTAAAGGTCTGAATACCCTTCCCCTAGCTCGATAAAACGCTGAATCAACTTAAAATCCCCCTTCGACCAATTCTTCCATCATTACTTTATCATTTGCTGATGAAAAATTGAAGACTGATGGAAATCTTCCATTTCTGAAAGGAATTCCAAAAAAATCTTACTGACAAGCGTTCTTTTTGCTATTTTAGATATAGAATATATTTCTCATCATTCACTTAATGCTATTTTAAAAAGTAATCAGCTGAAATCGATTCAAGGAGAACGACAATGAGAAAAGCCTCTGTTCTGATTATAACTTTGTTATGTGCCATATTATGCGCTGCTGTTGTTTGGCAATGGCTGGTCTATTCCAATAAAACAAGTGAAATCACCCCACAACCTGATGAAACCGTGCTCCAGCATGTGAAAATAAATATGAATCAGGGTAAAATGCACATCCAGCAAGTGTTCAGCAAGCTGGAGGAAGAACAAAACTATAATGCTATTATCCCGGAGAATGCAGAGAATTTTTCCTGCACAACGGGAACAGGCGAACAATGTGACCAGACAGGGGATCCTGCTTCTGTAAAAGCCAAAGGGACACAGTTGGAATTTAAGTATACTCTTTCTGTCATGCCGTCAGCTAAAGAAATCCTGCTTAATGATTGGCTTGTTTTGCTTAAGGGCCAAGAGTGGGTGACAACGAAAATTGAAATAGTTGACAGGCTCCATCCGAAAGGGACATGGGTAGCCGGCATACCATTAAAGGGTTTCAAGCAAAAAGAGCTGGTAAGTTATTTTGTATTTGAGGGACAAGGGCCAAATCCGTCCCTGTACTGGCAAAATAGTAACCTGGTCATTTTTTCGGAGCAGCAGGGGATCAGCTATTATGGAGGCAGTAAGCGGAATATCGAAACCTATAAGTTTAATCATTTGGAGGCCTTTACTGAAAAGCATCATTTAGCTGTAGTTTTACGCAATAAAGGGCATATTGTGCGGGGCAGCGGATTGGTGCTTATTGACGGCACAACCGAAAAGGCTGAGCTTGAAAAACAGCTGGCGATTTCGTTCCTTTCATTACAATTCCCCGGGATAACTGCCAGTGATAATTGGCTTCTTGATGCCTTTGCCTCATTGATTACTAAGCAGTCCGCTAAGGACAGTAAAAGTGTATTGATGATCCGTGAAATGCAAAATAAGCTGTCAGCAGAAGAAGTAAATCAATTAATTCGCTATATTGCTGATAGTAATTTGACTCTTGATCATGAAAGCCTGGATGAACAGCTTGCAAGAATGAAAGGCATGAAAACAAGATTCTTTACCTTGAATAGAGCAAACGACTCAAGTACGTATCCTCTGATTTTCATCGATACAAGGAATGTCGTGGCTTATGGCAGGAAAATTACGAATTTGGACATCGTTTCAGATAAAAATAAGCAAATGTTCCCTTTCTTGGCTACATTGAAAACTCTTGGCTACGAGACGGCAGAAAACAAAGGTACAACCAGCATCAAGATTAAAAATGACAAATTAAATTATACTTTTAACCTTAAAAACAGCACATTCACGAAGAACGGCAAAAGCTATGGATTGCTTGAAAATCCATTTAGAGTCATCAATGGCACAATCTATGTGGAAAAATCCTGGCTGGAGGCAGTCTTTGGAATTTCAATTGTGGAAAATGAAGATGAAATCGTGTTATCACTTTAGTTATCATTTGTAGTTGGAAGGACGGAATGTATTCATTAAATTTCCCCTGGAAAGTTATCAGATAAACTGATAACGTTTGATTCCAAAAAAAAAAGCCCTGCAGTACCTGCAGGGTCCTTCTACATCCCTTCAACAGGATAGAAGGCAAAGGGAGAGGAGAAACCGGAGGAAGAACTTATGGGGAAACGTAAGTCTTCTCCGCGGTTGGCAACAACATCCTCGAATTGATGTTGTTAATTTTCAGTATTTCCACATTAGGAAGTGTTATACACTTATTTGGTTAATTTTTTGTAGTGTGGTAGGATAAGGGAGTAATTTTCATAGTTGAGGAGTACAAATGATGAGAGTTGTATCAGGTGAATTAAAGGGCCGGACTTTGAAAGCGGTACCCGGGACGTCTACTAGACCAACAACAGATAAAGTTAAAGAATCGCTATTCAATATGATTGGACCATATTTTTCAGGCGGGCTGGGCCTTGATTTATTCGCTGGAAGCGGCGGGCTTGGAATCGAAGCGTTAAGCAGAGGCCTTGAAAAAGTCATATTTGTGGATCGTGAAGGAAAGGCAATCCATATCATTAATGAAAACCTAAAATCATGCGATCTTGAGGATCGGGCCGAAGTTTATCGCAATGATGCGGTCAGGGCATTGAAGGCCATCCAAAAAAGAGAAATAAACTTTAATTACATATTTTTAGATCCTCCATATAAAAAACAGCAGCTGGTGAAACTGTTAGAAATAATCAATAAAGAAAAGCTCGTCCATGAAGATGGAGTGATTGTATGCGAGCATGCATCAGATATTCAGCTGCCAGAGGGCATCGGTGCACTGAAGCAGGTCAGGAATGAGAAATATGGAATTATAGGCATTACTCTTTATAAGCTTGATGCAAATGTTGAGGAGGAAATATAAGTGGCTAGAATTGCTGTGTGTCCTGGCAGTTTTGATCCGATTACATATGGTCATTTAGATATCATTAATAGGGCTGCCAAAGTTTTTGACGAAATATATGTAGTAGTATTGAATAACTCTTCAAAAAAGCCATTATTTTCAGTGGAAGAAAGAATAGACCTGATTAGCAGGGTCACCAAACATATTCCAAATGCAAAGGCTGACTCTTTTCAGGGGCTTCTCGTTGATTACGCTAAAAGCGTGAATGCCAATGCCATCATAAGGGGCCTAAGAGCTGTTTCGGATTTTGAATACGAGATGCAGATTACTTCCATGAACCGTGTCCTGGATGATGAGATTGAAACCTTCTTCATCATGACCAATAACCAGTACTCATTCCTGAGTTCAAGCATCGTCAAGGAAGTAGCGAAGTATGATGGTAAAATCTCTGAGCTGGTACCTCCAGAAGTGGAAGAAGCGCTGATCGGTAAATTTAATGAGAATAAAAAATAACGGACAGAATCTCTGTCCGTTATTTTTCTTGTGCCCATCTTTTACCGAGAATGAGCACATAGATCAGCAAGCTGATTATTGTAATAAGCGGTCCGGCGGCGGCCAGAACCTGATGGAGATCAGCCAAACGGCTTCTTTCTGCAGATAGGTATTCCATTACAGGGAGGGCATTAGAAGGCTGCCCGCTTTCAAAAAACCTTACATAAACAGGCTTCCAGAGAATGAAGGCGTAAAATGCCGCAAAAAAACCATGAAGGATTCTTGCAAAGAAAAATGGCTGGAAACGAATGTCCGTCTGGGCAAGGATGCTTGCCACCTGGGCCTGGACACTGAAACCGCTGAACGCAAGAATGAAGCTGGTTATGACTGCCTGCTGCATTAATGTTGCTTCCTGCACCTGGCTGGTCATCTGGCTTCCAAGTGTAATTTCGAACAGGCCGGATATATAAGGCATACTCAGCATCTCGGTCATACCGAGCATCCCTAAGGCCAACTGGATGAACTGAGCTAAAAATGCCGTGATATTCAGATGGAAAAGCAGCTTGTTAATTACCGAGAATAAGATGATAAAGCCGCCAATCATCAGCAGTGTCTGTATTGAAGACATGACTGCGTCTCCAAGAAGCTTGCCGATCGGCCTGTTATCTTTGATCCTTGTCCTGTGCAAGGCCGCAAAGGCATCCCGTATGGAGAGCTTTGCGGTCTTTCCTTTTTCCTGACTTTCCTCGCTTTTGCCATAGAAACGCATGACCAGTCCGACGCTGATATTCCCTAAATAATGGGCCAGTGCCAATATGACGCCGAGCTGGGCATTATAAAAGAATCCAACAGAAACCGCTCCAAAAATGAAAAGGGGGTTCGAAGAGTTCGTAAATGATACTAGTCTCTCAGCCTCTATTTTAGTAATCTGCCCCTCCTGGCGCAGCCGTGCCGTCAATTTTGCTCCTGAAGGGTAGCCAGATGCCATTCCCATAGCCCATACAAAACCGCCTACGCCCGGGACTTTAAAAAGCGGCCTCATCAACGGTTCTAGCAATACCCCGATAAAACGTACGACCCCAAAACCAATCAGCATTTCCGAGACGATGAAAAACGGGAGGAGGGATGGGAAAACAATCTCCCACCACATATTTAACCCTCTGATGGAAGCATCAAAGGATTCCTGGGGAAAAGATATTAATGACGCAGCCATCAATGTCACAGAGGCTGCAAGGAACAGCGTTTTTAACCTGGATTTAAGCACCTTTCATCCACCCTCCTGCGGTCTGTTGCTGTGATTCTAAATAAAACAGTGGTAAAATAAAGTGAAACTCAATTCATGGATGTTTTTACCATGAATTGTTAGTTGAACAAATCGGGCATTTACGGGCAGTGAAAATCGCTGGCCCTTAGAATTAATTCTTCACCTTAGATTAATTTTGGAAGTCTATACTGCCCGTTAATGCGGGGTAAAGTGAAACTCAATTCATGGATGTTTTTACCATGAATTGTTAGTTGTCACGCTTAAGGCCTGATTGCCGTTTCTAAGGGCTAAAGCCCTAAGAACCGCCTTAAACAAATCGGGCATTTACGGGCAGTGAAAATCGCTGGCCCTTAGAATTAATTCTTCACCTTAGATTAATTTTGAAAGTCTATACTGCCCGTTAATGCGGGGTAAAGTAAACTCAATTCAAGAAAGTTATTTTAAATCCTTCAGGAATGCAAGTGGCTTCATAAATAACTGTGAAGTTGTCAACCTTGTCCTCATATAAATCAATATACTCGCTGAACACCAAATTAGACCAAGTTTAGTTTGTATCGCTCAAATTACGAGTACTAAAGGGAGGAAAAAGCTTTGCCGAGTCCGAAGGTAGGTTTGGCCCTTGGCTCAGGTGGCGCAAGAGGATTTGCACACCTGGGTGTGATAAAAATATTGAGAGATGAGGGTATACCCATTGATTTGATTGCAGGAAGCAGCATGGGAGCCCTGGTTGCTTCTTTTTATGGAGCTGGCCTGGATGTTGAGAGGCTTTATAAGCTTTCCAGAGTTTTTAAAAGGAAGTATTACCTTGATTTTACGGTCCCGAAAATGGGGTTCATCGCCGGCAAGAGGGTGAAAGAGCTAATCAGGATTTTCACCCATGGAAAAAGAATTGAAGAACTTGATATCCCGATCGGCATTGTTGCGACTGATTTGGTCTCGGGAGAAAAGGTAGTCTTCAAGGAAGGGCCAGTAGCCGATGCTGTAAGGGCAAGCATTGCGATTCCGGGGATATTTGTTCCTGAAAAGCTGGATGGCAGGCTATTCGTCGATGGCGGTGTCGTTGACAGGGTGCCTGTATCTGTAGCGAAAGAGATGGGAGCAGACATTGTCATTGCAGTCGATGTATCCAAGGTGAAAATGAATACAGAAGTCACATCTATTTTCGATGTCATCATGCAAAGCATTGATATAATGCAGATGGAGCTGGTTGCCAACCGCGAGGTCGCCTCCGATGTCATGATCAGGCCAAATGTTGAAATGTATAATTCAAAAGCTTTTACAAATATTGATGAAATCATCGCAATTGGAGAAGAAGAAGCAAAGAAGCATATTGATAAAATCAGGCAAAGCATCGAGCGATGGAAGGAGTCCCAGACAGGATGAACAGAAGAAAGTCGATAGGGCTGTCGATACTGGCAGCTATAATATTAATGGCAAGTGCACTCTATTACTTGCCATACTATGTTTCAAAGCCTGGCATGGCAAAGGAGCTTGAACCAATAGTCGAGGTAGAAGGCGGCTATGAGGAAGAAGGGAACTTCATGCTTACGACTGTAAGGATGGGGAGAGCGAACATCTATGCTTATATAATCGCCAAGTTCAGCAAATACCAGGAACTCTATCCGGTAGAGGACATAAGGGCTGAAGATGAGTCTGACGAAGAATATAATATCCGTCAGCTTCACATGATGGATAATTCAAAAACCACAGCGATTGAGGTCGCCTATACAAAAGCTGGAATGCCAGTGGATTATAAATATAAAGGAGTATATGTCCTTAGAGTAGTTCCTGGCATGCCGGCTGAAGGGAAGCTTGCGCCTGGCGATCTTGTGTTCGAGGTCGATGGGAAAGCCTTCAAATCTTCTGATGAGTTTATTGATTATATCAGCACCAAAAAAGCCGGGGATGAAGTAGAACTTGCATATAAACGCAATGGCAAGACATCACGCGCCAAGGTAGCTTTAAAAGCCTTGACTGATGGCAGCAATAGGGCTGCGGTGGGAATCCAGCTGGTCGATGATAAGGAAATTGATGTCGAACCCGATGTAAAAGTACAGTCAGATGAGATTGGCGGACCATCCGCAGGTTTGATGTTTTCACTGGAAATATATAATCAGCTAAATGAGGAAGACCTTACAAAGGGGTATGAAATAGCAGGCACTGGGACGATTTCCCCGGATGGTACAGTAGGAAGGATCGGCGGGATCCAGCAAAAGATAGTCGCAGCGGATAAGGCAGGTGCGGAGATTTTCTTTGCTCCTTTTGAAAAGGGTGCCAAGGGTTCCAATTATGAAGAAGCCCTTATTGCTGCAAAGGATATAAAAACCAAAATGAAAATTGTCCCGGTTGACAACTTCGATGAGGCTGTCGACTATCTGGAAAAGTTAAAGGAAAAAGCAAGCTGATAACCAGCTTGCTTTTTACGTTAATTGTCAATCATGATTGGCGGTCGTGAGAATTCCTCCTGAAGCAGCATTTCCCGCCCTCCATTATTTTGACCGAGTGCATATACACGTGAAGCCCTGATATCCAGATTAATGTCTGGATCGGAGTATGCAGAAAGCTTTGAGACAATTGGCAGCGGAATATTCTTCTTTTCATGCTTAAGATACTCCCGCCCTTTGGAGGTGGCTCCCAAAAGCCTTAAATAAGTGGCGTTTCGGTCTGTTTTATTCATCTCGCCCTTTTTAGTGTTTGTCATAATATGCAAGCATACACGTTGCAGGCGTGTCCATGTATATCGCTTGGTTTTAACTGCTTCCATGAATTCCTGGAATGTTACTGCCGACAAAGCAGCTGAGAATAGCCTGTTTTCCAAGCCTTCCTCTACCTCATAATAATCCTTCAATTCCTCTGGACTGGATTGTAAAAGCTTATATCTTAACAGCGGCCAATAATCCTCCCAGGAATGAAATCCGCCGTATGTCTTCCTGTATGATCTCAATTCTTCAAAGGTGGAACCTGGCACAAGGCGCTGAATGGCATCAATGTCACCATCCCCGCTGAATAATGCCTTGCGGATACTTGTAGCACTGGCTATTGTCTCTGAGGAAAAGTGTTCGTCATGGTAGCCTGCACTTTTTCTTGTGATGGTATCTGCCTTCATTTTGCTTTTTTGCCTGATGATTGCCTGTATGTAGTGAAGGCCAAGAATATTATTTGGACTGGAAATATCTATGTAAGTATCTGCAGATGGTGATAGTGACTGGAAGCTTAATGAGATTGATTTTGGATAACTATATCCCTGGGAAGAGTAAAGCTTGATGTTTTCCTGAAATTGGCGATTATGTTTTTCAAGGAATTCAATTGTCCTCAAAAAAGAATTAAGGTTTCCTGATTCGCTGCCAAAACAAAGAGTGCTGCAGCCTGCTGCAGAAAGAAGGGATACGGCACCTTCAGCAAAAATTTCTGCATGCTGAGTGGCGAATCTGTAAGGCAGCTCAAAAACAATATCAACACCTGCAGACAATGCCATTTTCGCCCGGGCCCACTTTGAAACAAGCGCGGGCTCCCCGCGCTGCAGGAAATTGCCGCTCATGACCGCAATGGCAATGTCAGCCTTCGATTGCTTTTTTGCCTGCTGCAGGTGCAAAAGGTGGCCATTATGGAAAGGATTATATTCAACAATTACTCCAACTGCTTTCATTCTTGCTCTCCTTCGTGTAATATGGATATTGCACTGTTTATAGGTTTAATTTACAGTATTAATGTAAATTATAGTGTAAAGAAAAAATATTGACAAATGATTATGCGCATTGCTATAATTACCTTTGTTGCCTTGGGGTGATTCTATGAAATGGACAATAAGTCAGATTCAAAAACATCGAAACAAGGACTTCTTGATCGATGAGTTCGTCCGGATGGATGTAATAAAGGAAACAGATCCAACAATTCGAGAAGTCTCTCCAATCCATCTTACTGGAAGGGCCGATATTAGTGCCACGAGAGTTACTTTCCATATTCGGATTGAAGGTCACCTGATCCTTCCATGCTCACGGACATTGGTTGACGTAAATTATCCAATTGATGTTGAAACTACTGAAACTTTCATGTTAAATAGCCATGATTATGAGGCTGACGAGGAAGTTCATCAAGTAACAGGCGATGTCCTTGATCTTGAACCGATCATCAGGGAGATACTGCTTCTGGAAGTTCCAATGCAGGTATTCTGTGATGATAGCGCTGGTCAGGAAGGCGCACCCCAGTCAGGTAGGGATTGGGAAGTTATCGAGGAACAGGAGAAATCCGAAAAACTTGATCCCCGACTTGCCGGACTTGCAAAATTCTTTGAGGATTCTAAGGATTCCTCAGACTAACCGATTAAAAAAGAGCGTGGAGGCCCAGAATGGACTGGCCTTCATCAACTTTCTTATTCCTTTTAAGGAGGTGGGAAGAATGGCTGTACCATTTAGAAGAACGTCTAAAACTGCGAAAAGAAAACGCCGTACTCATTTTAAATTACAAGTTCCGGGTATGGTAGCATGCCCTAACTGCGGTGAAATGAAACTTGCTCACCGTGTATGTAAAGCTTGCGGAACATACAAAGGGAAAGATGTTGTAAACAACTAATTTTTCAAAAAAAGCACAGGATGCTCATGCATCCTGTGCTTTTTTTGTTATATATAAAATAGAGCTGTACTGAATATTCACTGAATGTTAATGTGCCATTAAAGAAATCTGCCGCTAAGGCTGCCAATAGCTTTTTCAATTTAAGGAAAATTGATAAAATTTATAAGACTAAATAGATTTTAGCGGGAGGGCTATCATGAAGCCATACATACTATCCAAACATAATGGAATTTTGCTGTTCACTATAAATCGTCCTGATAGAAGGAATGCAATCAATTTTGAGGTAATGGACGGACTGGAGCATGCTCTGACACTTGCCGCCGAAGAGGATGTAAAGGTTTTTGCCATTACGGGAGCTGGTGAGCAAGCCTTTTGCTCTGGCGGCGACCTTTCCGCCTTCCATCTCTTAAAAACAGAGAGGGAAGCTTACGGGATGCTTTCAAGGATGGCAGGGATTCTTTATAAACTTCTCACCCTGCCGGTACCGACAATTGCGGTTCTTAATGGCACGGCAGTTGGAGGAGGATGCGAGATTGCCTCAGCGTGTGATTTCCGGATTGGAAGGGAAGGGATCAAAGCAGGGTTTGTCCAGGCTGATCTTGCCATTACTACTGGTTGGGGAGGAGGGACAATCCTATTAGAGAAGCTTCCCTATGAAATTGCATTAAAATTGCTTGTTGATGCCAAAGTCTATCCTGCGGCGAATCTTAAAGCATTCGGTTTTCTCCATGAACTCTATTCTGGTGACCCGATTGAAGCCTGTCTTTCATATTTAAAAGATACCCTGCAAAAAGAAAGATCGGTTTTAAGCGCTTATAAAGCTTTGTTAAATAAGAAATGGGAGCTTTTATCCATGAGAGAAAGAATGGAAGAGGAAGCAGGGGGATGTGCGGTTTTATGGGAAGCAGATGCACATCACCAAAAGGTCGAAAGGTTCATGAGCCAAAAAAATAAATAAGAATAAGATAAAATGTTATCAGTCTATCTTTCCTAGCAGATGCATATGAATGAATAAAAAACAATAGGAGGGATTTTCTGATGCCATTAACCCGTCAGGACGCATGGTCACAGGATGAAGATTTATTGCTTGCTGAAGTAGTTTTGCGCAATATCCGTGAGGGCGGAACACAGCTAAAAGCGTTTGAAGAGGTAGGGAAACAGCTTTCACGCACGGCAGCAGCTTGTGGCTTTCGCTGGAATTCCTATGTAAGGAAGCAGTATAAGTCTGGAATTGAGCTTGCGAAAAAGCAAAGAAAAGAAGCGAAGAAACAATCTAAACTTCAGGGGATAGCGGAGGAAGCGCCTGTTGTTGCAGCAGCAGAGCCTTTTGTGCAGCCTGCAGCCGAGGAAAGGCAGTCAGTCATTGGCTTGCAGGATGTGAAGAAGTATCTTGATGAGCTCTATGAAAAGGCAGGAGCGGCATCAGGAAATAAAGAAAGCCTGGATGAGCATAAAGAGAAAATTCGCGGTCTGGAAAAACAAATCTATTACTTGTCCGCCGAGAATGAAAAGTTAGAAACGCAGCTGAAGTCCATGGAAGAGGATTATCGTGCTCTGATTGATATTATGGAGCGGGCGAGGAAAAGGGTTGGGCAGAGTGAGGAGAAACAGCAAAAAATCAAATTTCAGGTTGAAGGCAAAGGCAATCTTGAGAAAATAGAAAAATAACAGCAAATACGCCTGCAGTCATTTCTGCAGGCGTTTATATTTTTGGGGATATCCATCCCATTCAATGATATCTTATTGGACTTGCTCAGTCACACCAGCAGGATACCAAACAAGCGGGTTTTCTCCGCGGTCTCTTTCCATATCATAATGTACTGGTGTAAAGTCCATCTTTTCCCAGAAATCCTGGGATTTAACCCGCGGATTCGTTTTAATTGGCAGCCCAAAGCTTTTTGCGAATTCAACCAGGGCCTTTCCGTAGCCTTTTCCCTGGTAATCTGGCAGAACCTCGAGCTTCCACAGTTCGAGATAGTCCTGGGCCGGTTCGAAATAACGGTCAAATTGTTTCTTGACCTGATACAGGCTCATCCTCGCAACAAGCTTATCACCAAAATAGATGCCGTAGAATGGAGAATCACTGTCATTTTCAACGATATTCGCCTCCAAATCCTCCAGCATGGACAGCTCCTGATGACCATACTCCCTGAATTTCTTGAATTCTTCTAAAGTTTTATAATTGATTTTTAATTTTTCAACTTTAATGCCCATTATTCAATCCCCCACTTTTGCTGCCGAATTTTTAGGAAGTATAATTCTATACCCACAAAATACCCTTTATATAGGCAGCTGTATTATAATTATTTGTAATCGCTTGTTTTTATTATATTATAAAAACATGAAAAATTCTGCATTTGAATTTTAGAAAGCGGTTCCAATTTTTGCAGGAAAAAAACAGAATATTGTAGAATTTTATTTAGTGAGCGAATTTTTTTACGGGAAAGGGGAAAAAGCGTGCAAAAAATACTAATTGCAAACAGGGGAGAAATTGCGCTTCGCATCATCCGAACTTGCCGTGAGCTTGGAATTAAGACGGTCGCAGTTTATTCAGACGCCGATCAGGAGCTTCCTTTCGTTAAGGAGGCAGATAGTGCTTTCCGTATTGGTGAGCCTCCTGTTCAAAAATCATATTTAAATTCAGAGGAGATCCTGAGAATCGCAATAGCTGAAAATGTGGATGGCATCCATCCTGGTTATGGGTTTTTATCTGAAAATGCCGAC
This sequence comes from Mesobacillus sp., assembly GCF_057785455.1. Classification (NCBI taxonomy): domain Bacteria; kingdom Bacillati; phylum Bacillota; class Bacilli; order Caryophanales; family Bacillaceae; genus Mesobacillus; species Mesobacillus sp. The sequence goes on along the minus strand of NZ_JBYNSB010000038.1, from coordinate 149,956 downwards.
TTTGCCAGAAAGGTAAAGGAAGCTGGATTGTCCTTCATCGGACCTTCCCCGGATACAATTGAAAAAATGGGCGACAAAATTGTCGCCAGGACAACAATGGAGGAGGCAGGCGTTCCTGTAGTCCCTGGAAGTGAATCAGGAGTTAAGACGCTTGAAGAAGCAAAGGATCTTGCTGACAAAATAGGATATCCTGTGATGCTGAAGGCCAGTGGAGGCGGTGGCGGAATCGGAATGGTGCTCTGTGAAAATGAGCAAGCGCTCGCTAAGAATTTTGATTCCACAAAAGGCAGGGCTAAAGCGTATTTTGGTTCCGACGAGGTTTTCATTGAGAAGTATATCCGCAATGCCCGTCATGTTGAGGTTCAGGTCTTTGGGGATATCCATGGCAACTATGTCCACCTTTATGAGCGCGACTGCTCGATTCAAAGGAGGCACCAAAAGGTCATTGAAGAAGCCCCTTCGCCGTTCCTGAAGGAAGAAGCACGCCAAAAGATGTATGATACAGCAGTGAAGGCAGCGAGGGCTGTAAACTATTTCAATGCAGGGACAGTCGAATTCATTGTGGATGAAAACGAGAATTTCTATTTCCTGGAAATGAACACAAGGCTTCAGGTTGAGCACCCAGTGACGGAATCGATTACCGGACTTGACCTGGTCAAATGGCAGATCCTGGTTGCTCGCGGGGAGAAGCTGCCGCTCATGCAAGAGGAAATCCGAAAGCAGGGATGGGCAATCGAGTTCAGGCTTTATGCGGAGGACCCAGTAAAGTTTCTTCCTTCACCTGGAAAAATCAATGATTTCACATGGGTGGATTCGGAAAATGTACGTGTGGATTACGGTTATGAGTCTGGATCTACTGTAAGTCCGTTTTATGATCCCATGATTGCCAAGTGCATCGTCACTGGCAGCAGCCGGAAAGACGCAATCAGCAATGCAAATGAATTCTTCGAGAATCTTAAATTGGAAGGCATTAAGTCAAATGCCCCATTATTCTCAGAGATTTTAAAAGAAGAGGGTTTCATTTCAGGAAACTATACAACAGCTTATTTATCAGAAAGAAAATTGGCATCTAAATAGAGGAGGAACTTAACATGAAAGAAATTACAGCAAATATGGCGGGAACGGTTTTAAATGTGATGGTTTCGGCTGGTGATTCAGTATCTGCAGGACAGGAAGTCTTGATGCTAGAATCCATGAAAATGGAAATTCCGGTTGAAAGCCAGGAGGCGGGAACAGTTGCGGAAATCAAAGTGAACATTGGGGACTTTGTAAATGAAGGCGACGTACTGCTTGTATTAGAATAATAGAATTTTAGGAGGGTGAATATGACTACAGCAAAGATTCTTTCTGAATCATTAGAGGAAAAAATCAAACAGATCGAAGCAGGCGGGCATCCAAAATATCATGAAAAGAATGCCGGTCAGAACAAACTGTTTGTCCGTGAACGCCTAAATCTTTTATTCGATGGAGGAGTTTACGAAGAGGACGGAAAGTTTGCCAACTTCCAGGCTGGCGATTTGCCGGCGGATGGTGTCGTCACAGCAATCGGGAAAATCGGCGGACAGACTGTTTGTGTAATGGCGAATGACTCTACTGTAAAGGCAGGGTCCTGGGGATCGCGTACTGTAGAAAAAATTATCCGCATCCAGGAAACGGCAGAAAAGCTCAAGGTGCCTTTGCTTTACCTTGTGGATTCAGCGGGGGCGAGAATTACTGACCAGCTGGATATGTTCCCTAACAGGCGCGGAGCAGGTAAGATTTTCTATAATCAAGTTAAGCTTTCAGGAGTCATACCGCAAGTATGCTTGCTGTTCGGACCTTCGGCGGCAGGTGGTGCCTATATCCCGGCATTCTGTGACATCGTCATCATGGTCGACCAAAATGCCTCGATGTATCTCGGATCGCCAAGGATGGCTGAAAAGGTCATTGGCGAGAAAGTGACGCTTGAAGAAATGGGCGGAGCACGCATGCACTGCTCTGTCAGCGGTGTAGGAGACATGCTGGTATACAGTGAGCAGGAGGCGATAGAAGCGGCTAAAAAATATTTAAGCTTTTTCCCTGCTAATTTCCAGACAAAAACTGCGATAATTGAAGGGGTTGCACCAAAAGCAGGAAGAAGTCTGGAAGAGATTGTACCAGTAAACCAAAATGCTCCATTTGATATGTACGAAGGAATTGATGCCCTGATCGACGAAGGAAGCTTTTTTGAAATCAAGAAGCTGTTTGCTCCTGAACTGATTACGGGTCTGGCAAGGATCGATGGCAGAGCTGTCGGAATCATTGCCAACCAGCCAAAGGTCAAGGGAGGAGTGCTCTTCGTCGATTCAGCTGATAAGGCAGCAAAATTCATACAGCTTTGTGACGCTTTCCATATTCCCTTACTATTCCTTGCTGATGTGCCAGGATTCATGATTGGTACGAAGGTCGAACGCGCAGGAATTATACGCCATGGAGCGAAGCTGATTGCAGCGATGAGCTCGGCAACTGTTCCGAAGATATCGGTAATCATAAGGAAAGCATATGGGGCAGGACTGTATGCGATGGCTGGCCCGGCATTTGAGCCTGATTGCTGCATCGCGCTGCCTACGGCTCAAATCGCTGTGATGGGACCTGAAGCAGCTGTTAACGCAGTGTACTCCAATAAGATCAATGAAATTTCTGATCCAAAGGAAAAAATCGCTTTTGTACAAGAAAAACAACAGGAATATAAAGAAAGCATCGACATTTACAAGCTTGCTTCCGAACTGATTGTAGACGACATTGTCGCTGCATCGGATTTAAGAAAAGCATTGATTGACAGATTCGGATTATATGCAACAAAAGATATGGTATTCAGTGTCAGGAAGCATCCGGTTTATCCAGTATAATTACCTCAGGGGACCCAATACATTGGGTCTTCTCTTATTTTTCAGCTTTTCCGCTTAAATATTTTGAGAACCTTGAGGTGAAAAATAAACATTGATTGTACTAAATATATCCTTTATATTTCTAAACACTCCTTCCAAATAAAGAATGAATTCTGATAAAATAGGACTAAGCCACTATTTCAAGAGGAGATCAAATGAAAATTGCTATAATTGGCGGCGGGTCCCTGGGCTTGCTGTTCTCCTATTATTTAAGCTCCATGCATGAGGTTCATTTATACACAAGGACAAAGAAACAAGCTGACATAATTAACAATGTTGGACTACATATTTATAAGTCTGGCAATTCCCAAAAAACAAATCTTGTTAAAGCTAAATCCATTGATGACTGGTATGGTCAGGAAGAACTGACAATCGTGACTGTTAAGCAATACCAGCTTGCAGAACTCATTCCAGTATTAAAGGAAAGAGCGAGGGGAAGCTTGCTGTTCCTGCAAAATGGATACGGTCATATCAAACTGCTGACTGATTTACACAATGCCACAATCTATGTTGGCTCTGTAGAGCATGGTGCTGCCAGGTCTGACTACAATGCAGTTTTTCACAATGGAGAAGGTGTGACGAGGGCAGCCGTTTTTCGCGGCGATGCGGTGCTGCTGAGAGAATTGTCTGCTTCGCTTGCGTCTGTATTTCCCATACAGCTTGAAGAAGATTATAGAGAAATGCTGATAAAAAAGCTGGTCGTCAATTCGGTCATCAATCCATTGACCGCGGTATTGAAGGTGAAAAATGGTGAGCTGCTTCTTAATCCGTATTATCGAAAGCTTTTCGAAGCCTTGTTTGATGAATGTGCATTAGTACTTGAATTACATAATAAAGACCAATATCACCAAAATCTAATAAGAGTATGTGAAAAGACTGCAGAGAACGAGTCATCAATGTACAAGGATATTGAAAATGGCAGAAAAACAGAAATAGATGCGATTTTGGGCTATTTGCTCGAAGAAGCTGCCAGGAAAAAAATTGAAGCTCCATTAATACATAACTATTATGATAGCATCAAGGGTAAGGAGCACGAAAAGGAGGGGGCATAATGCCGGGGATATTCTCTGCATTCGTTGCCGCATTGATTACAGTACCAATGATTGGCTACCTCGCTGTGTTCATTATCAGCAAGCAAATAACAGGAAATCATCGGCGATCGGTCAACTACGCCATCGACTTTAGCACTTTCCTGCTTGTGCTGTCGGTACATTTTTTGATCATTACTATCTGGGAGAGATCATATTTTTGGCTTATACTGCTCGTCCTTCTTGTACTTGCAGCACTCTTTGTCTGGATCCACTGGAAATTCAAAAAAGAAATCGTATTGCCAAAGGTCTTTAAAGGTTTTTGGAGATTCAATTTCCTATTGTTTTTCTCAGCATATATCATCCTTATTTTATTTGGACTCGTCCAGCGAGTAACACATCTGTTTGTGTAAATAGTGTTGGATCGCTTGCAGAAATGTCAGCGTGTCCAGCGCTTTTTGTTTTGTTGAGTGGAATTGATTCTTACGGACAAAAATAGTCAGGGGAACACTTCGGGGAAGCATTTAAGGCTTACATCAAAATTGTGCACAAAAAAAGTTTTGATTTTAGAAATTTCGGAAGGCAAAGTTTTTTTCTTTTCATTTCAAACAATGCTATACTCTTTACAGTATAAAATGTTCACGAGAAAGGAAGTACAAGTAAATGGAGATGTTAAATCTCTCTCTTCCGGCTGCGAACCGGTTTGCGACAGATTACCTTGCTGGGAGCGCTGAACTCCAGAGCTTCTTTCATTACAATTTTAAAAATGAACAACATTATGTTCATCGCCTTGATGAGTTGAACAATAGATCCTTTATGCGAAATGAACTTGCAGACCATATACAGTCATTTATGTCCCGCTACGCACATTCGGAAAAAATAAGCAGAAACATAGAAAAGCTAAGGCAGGAAAATAGTGTAGCAGTCATTGGCGGACAGCAGGCTGGCATTCTGACAGGACCGCTTTATACGATTCATAAGGTGATTTCAATCATTAAGCTTGCCGAGCAGAAAGAAGCCGAACTCGGCGTTCCAGTTGTGCCGGTATTCTGGATTGCAGGCGAGGACCATGATTATCAGGAAGTAAACCATGTGTATGTCATGAAGGATAACAGGCAGGAAAAATGGGTCTATCCAGAAAAGAACCTTGAGAAGAAAATGATCTCCGAGGTCTGTATAAATAAAGATTTATGCTATTCATGGGTAGAAGAGATTATCGAGACATATGGAGAAACAAAGCATACCAAAGAAGTTCTTGCATTTGCGCTTGAGGCCTTGAAAAATGCTGAATCCTTTGTTGATTTCTTTGCCTCCATCATCATGGAGCTTTTCAAGGACTCAGGTCTATTAATCGTCGATTCAGCAAACAAGGAGCTTCGGAAGCTGGAAAAGGAATATTTCATCAAGCAGATTGATAATCACCAGGAGATTACAGCCGCTGTACTAAAGCAGCAGAAAGAAACTGAAGCTGCCGGTTTCCCTGTCATGATTGATATCAATGAAAACGCAGCTAATCTCTTCTATTATGATGAAGAAGTGAATGAGAGAATCCTGATTCAATTTGATGCTGAGGGCGGAGTATTTACAGGCAAAAACGGTGAAGTTGAATTCACTTATGATCAGCTTGTGGAAATTGCTAATGAATTCCCTGAAAAGCTAAGCAACAATGTAGTGACACGGCCGCTTATGCAGGAATTGTTATTCCCGACGCTTGCATTCATCGGGGGACCTGGGGAAATAGCGTACTGGGCAGAAATCAAGCTTGTTTTCGAACATTTCGGTTTGAAAATGCCTCCGTTGGTACCCCGATTGAATATCACACTTTTAGAGCGCTCGATTGAAACCGATCTTAAGGAACTCGAGCTTGACCTGAAGGAAGTCCTGATTTCTGGGACTGGGGGCCAAGAACTCAAGTTCATTGATTCATTAAAGGACCGTGAAGTGGAAGAGTTATTTGAAAATGTAAAAGCAAAGCTTTCAGAGCAGTATTCCCTCGTCAGGGAGAAGTCTGCCGGCATTGACCCGGTACTTGTTCCTTTGCTGCAAAAAAATGAATCGATTTTGCTTAATCAAATCAGTTTCATGGAAGGCAAGATTGTAGAAGCGGTCTGCCGGAAACATGACCATATCCTGAGAAAGTTTTCTCGCGTCGAAAATTCGCTCAAGCCAGGCGGTTCACCGCAGGAGCGAGTATGGAATCCGTTCTATTATTTAAATAAGTACGGATTGAATTTGGTTTCCGACTTGCTTAAGCTGGATTACGAATTTGATGGTACACACAAAATTATAAAAATGTAGATTAAAACTCCACCTAAATCGGGTGGAGTTTTTATTTGGCATTTTTGTGTAACTGGTCCCTCTTACAAAACAATGATTCCTAAATCTTGAGGTACACCAATGCAAAGTTAAGAATTTGAACAAACAAAAGAAATTAATGGAAACCTTACTTTTCAGAAGGATTTACCGGCAGGGGGGAGAATATTTAAAATATGGTGGTGAAAAGTGGGGGAATGTGGTACATTGTATTTAGAAAGTGGGGGTAGTGGCATGTTCATGGGCGAATACCATCATAATGTTGATAGCAAAGGCCGATTGATCATCCCTGCCAAGGTCCGTGAAAACCTTGGAGAAATGTTCATTCTTACCCGTGGACTTGACCAATGTTTATTCGGTTACCCAGTTTCAGAATGGTCAGTGATTGAAGAAAAGCTTAAAGGTCTTCCGCTGACTAAAAAAGATGCACGTGCATTTACCCGTTTTTTCTTTTCGGGTGCTACCGAGAGTGAAATTGACAAACAGGGGAGAGTTAATATCCCATCCCCGCTTATGCAGTACGCAAAGCTTGAGAAGGAATGTGTGATTTTGGGTGTTTCCAATCGAATCGAGATCTGGAGCAAAGCCATCTGGGAAGAATATTTCGCAGAATCCGAGGAATCTTTTGCTGAAATTGCGGAAAATATGATTGGATTTGATATTTAAGGGTAACATTATTCTGATATAATATTACCTGCTCCTCGATTGGAAAGGTGGATCATGATGTTCAAACATACAACAGTTTTACTGGAAGAAACAGTAGACGGGCTGGGTATCAAGCCTGACGGTACATACGTGGATTGCACTCTCGGTGGCGCAGGCCACAGTGAATTGATATTGTCCAGGCTATCGGAAAAGGGAAAGCTATATGCCTTTGACCAGGACGATATTGCCATTGCCAATGCAAAGGAAAGGCTTGCTGGCTATGGAAACAGATTGACAATTATTAAGAGCAATTTCCTTTATTTACAGGAAGAGTTGGAAAAGCAAGGTGTAACAGAAGTGGATGGAATCCTTTATGATTTAGGCGTTTCTTCACCACAGCTGGATACTCCTGAGCGAGGCTTTAGCTACCATCATGATGCTCCGCTCGATATGCGGATGGATCAGGATGCTCCCTTATCCGCTTACGATGTTATTAATGAATGGCCTTATGAGAAATTAGTGAAGATTTTCTTTCAGTATGGAGAAGAAAAATTTTCGAAGCAGATTGCCAGAAAAATTGAAGCTGCAAGGGAAACAAAGCCAATTGAAACAACGGGTGAACTTGTTGAATTGATTAAGGATGCGATTCCTGCCCCAGCCCGCAGAAAAGGCGGACATCCTGCCAAGAGAGTTTTCCAGGCAGTAAGGATTGCAGTGAACGACGAGCTTGGCGTTTTTGAGAAATCGCTGGAACAGGCAATCGACCTGCTGGCAATTGGAGGAAGGATCAGTGTCATCACCTTCCATTCATTAGAGGACAGGATTTGTAAGGTAACTTTCAAGAAGGCGAGTGAAACACCGCAGCTGCCTCCGGGATTACCGATCATTCCTGAGGAATTCCAGCCTAAATTAAAGCTGGTCACCAGGAAGCCGATTCTTCCATCTGAGGATGAACTTGAATTTAACAATCGGGCAAGGTCAGCAAAACTCCGAATCGCTGAAAAACTTAAAAAATAAATAGATAAAAAATAAAACTCAGGAGGGAAAATGATGAGCAATCTGGCAAGAAAATTGCAACAGGAACAGCAGCAGCGCACTGTTCAGGCGCCGGCAAAAGCACCGGCAAAAAGAAATTCGATCCTTACGCCCGGTGAAAAGATCCTGATGTTTGTTTTCGGAGCGATGGTTTGCTTCGGCGCAACATTCATGGTATCCAAACAGGCAGCCATTTATGAAGTGAACAAAGACATCCAAGTTATCGAAGGCAGCATCCAGGAACAGCAAAAAATAAACAGTGACCTAGAAGTCCAGGTTAGCGAATTAAGTACCTACGAGCGAATCAAGAAAGTGACAGAAAAGCTTGGTTTAACATTGAATGAAGACAATGTTAAGGGTGTTGAAAATTAATGGGCAAGAAACAGCCAAATATGAATGCAGGAGCAGCGGTATTATTTTTAATATTCAGCCTGCTCTTTTTTATCTTGATTTTCAGGTTTGTCTCCATACAGGTCACCGGTGAAGTCCATGGACAAGCCCTTGCTGCGAAGGCAAAGCAGAAATACACGAACGAAAAAGTAATTGAAGCAGTCAGAGGAACGATTTTTGACCGGAAAGGCGAGGTAATTGCCGAAGACACGACTGCGTATACTCTTGTAGCCATTCTTGATGAATCCGTTACGAGCAGTCCAAAAAAGCCAAGGCATGTCGCGGACCCGGGAAAAACAGCCAGGGAGCTGGCGAAGTATATCGATATGGATGAATCGGATATTTATAAGCGCCTGACAAAAGAAGGCGTATACCAGGTGGAGTTCGGCAAAGCCGGCCGTGATATTTCCCACCAGACTAAAAGAGAAATAGAAGAATTAAAGCTTCCTGGTATCACTTTTATCAGAGATTCGAAGAGATTTTATCCTAATGGCATTTTTTCTTCTCATTTAGTTGGCTATGTTGAAAAGGAAGATAAAGATGGGAAAGTCACCTCTAGCGGAAAACTGGGAATCGAAAAGACATTGAATGAACAGCTAACCGGAAAAAACGGCTCACTATCTTTTGAGAGTGATCTTTGGGGATTCCTTTTGCCAGATGCAGAAAAAAAGATCACACCTGCACATAATGGTGATAATGTATACTTGACAATCGATAAAAAGATCCAGACTTTTGTTGAGGACGCTGTCAGTCGCGTCGAGGAGGAGTACAAGCCGAAGAAGATCATTGCGATTGTCGCTGACCCCAAGACAGGGGACATCCTGGCCATGGCCCAGCGTCCGACCTTCCATCCAACCACAAAGGAAGGGCTGAATCAAAACTGGCATAATGAGGTAATAGAAACCCCTATTGAACCAGGCTCTACAATGAAGATTTTCACGCTTGCCGCAGCAATTCAAGAGAATAAATGGAATCCTTATGAAAAGTTCAAATCTGGATCCTACCAGGTTACCGAAAAATCTGGCAGAATCCATGATCACAATAATGGTCAGGGCTGGGGATCTATTTCTTTTCTGGAAGGAATTCAGCGCTCTTCTAACGTTGCTGTAGCTAAATTGGTTAATGAGAAGATTGGCACCGAGAAGTTCCGCCAGTATTTAACTGACTTTGGCTTTGATAAGAAGACGGGCATCGATCTCCCGCATGAAGCTTTGGGGAAAATTGTTTATAAATGGCCGATTGAAAAAATCACTACTTCCTATGGCCAGGGAACTACAATCACGCCGATTCAGATGATCCAGGCAGCGACAGCAGTGGCAAATGACGGTAAAATGATGAAGCCACAGGTCATTGATAAGATTGTAGATTCCGCTACCGGAGAAGTCATCAAGGAAAGCAAACCCGAGGTAGCAGGGCAGCCGATTTCGGCTGAGACTGCGAAAGAAGTCAGAAATGTACTTGAGACGGTAGTGACAGCAGAGAACGGAACCGGAAAATCCTATGCGATTGAAGGATATAAGGTTGCCGGTAAGACAGGTACGGCGAACTTAACAGAAAACGGCAGTTATCTCGGCGGTGCTAATGATTATCTGTTTTCTTTCCTGGGCATGGCCCCTAAGGAAGACCCAAAGCTGATTGTCTATGTTGCCGTGCAGCAGCCGGAAATTGACCATTATTTCAAAGGCTCAGTTCCCACTTCGATGATCTTTAAATCTGTTATGAAAAGCAGCCTGCAGTATCTGAACATCAAGCCTGCTTCTATGGAAAAAGCAGAATCAAGTCCTATACCTGAAGTTAGCGGCATGAGTGTTTCTGAGGCTGGCAAGCTATTAGAAACAAAAGGGTTCACTTCTATTGTTATTGGTACTGGTGACCGGGTTGAGAAACAGCTGCCGGCAGCGGATACAGTAGCATTAGAGGGAGAAAAGATCATCTTGAAAACTGCCGGTGCCCAAACATATCCTGATATGACCGGATGGTCCCTGCGTGATGTGATGAAGCTTGCGCAAATCTCCGATGTGAAATTGAACAAAGCTGGCAGCGGCTATGTCATCAAGCAGAGCCTTAAACCAGGATCACCGATCAAGGAAGGGGAAGATTTGATTGTATCGCTTGAAACCCCGCTGCAGCAGTTTGAGAAATCGATGAAAAAAGAAGAGAAACCAGATGAAACAGAGGAAGTTGGCGGCTGATCAGGCTGCCGGCCCTCTGTTTTTTTTCTTAGACTTATAACTTTTGCCCAGCTCTTACTAACTGAGCCGCCTCCCCGGTTACTTCTCCATAAGCCTTTCTCTAGTGACCCCGAGAACAGAACTTCAAACTACGACCCTCCTCTTAATTCCTATCCCTCGAAAAATAGGTAACAATCAGGGCTTGTCTGGATATCTTGTTATATTCAAATAGGTACAAGCATATATTTGAAGAAGTAAATCAGACCGAAATAAATTCGCAGTAACCGGAATAAACAAAAGGGGGTTCGTTCTTTTTATGCGTGTTTCAAACGTTACCGTCAGAAGGCGGCTGGCGCTCGTATTGTTGGTTGGGATTCTGGTATTTTTCATCATAGATGTGCGTCTTGGCTATGTTCAATTTATGCTTGGTGACTTTTTGACTGGCAAAGCCAAAGATTCATGGAGCAGGAATGTACCCTTTGAGCCACAGCGCGGCGAAATTATGGACAGGAACGGAGTTGCACTGGCAACCAATATCAGTGCTCCAACAGTATATGCTGTTCCACGCCAAATCGAAGATGCGGATGTGACAGCTGAAAAATTGGCTGCAGCTTTGAATATGCCAAAAGAAAAAGCCTACCAGCATATCACAAAGAAGGCAATGATAGAGAGGATCCCCGAAGGCAGAAAAATCTCACATGAAAAAGCGAAGGAAATCAGGGCTCTGAATCTTAAAGGGATTTATATTGGCGAGGACTCGAAGCGCCACTATCCATTTGGCAGCTATCTTTCCCATGTCCTTGGATTTGCAGGCGTGGACAACCAGGGCCTGATGGGGCTTGAGCTGTATTATGACAAGCAGTTAAAAGGGACAAAAGGCTCTGTACAATTTTATGCGAATGCCAAAGGCCAGCGGATGAATGACATGGCGGATGATTATGAGCCGCCGGTTGATGGTTTGGACCTGAAGCTGACCATCGACAGCAAAGTCCAGACGATTATCGAACGGGAACTGGATATTGCCCAGGCTAAATATAATCCGGACGGAATTGTTGCGATCGCCATGAATCCCAATAATGGTGAAATTCTTGCGATGTCGAGCAGGCCTGATTTTGATCCTGCTAACTTCCGTAATGTGCCGCCTGAAGTGTATAACCGTAACCTGCCGGTGTGGAGCACATATGAGCCGGGATCTACATTTAAAATCGTAACACTTGCTGCTGCTCTTCAAGAAGGCAAGGTTGATCTTGAGAAGGACCATTTCCATGATCCAGGATCTGTTGAAGTGGCAGGAGCGAGAATACGCTGCTGGAAAAAGGGAGGGCATGGGAGCCAGTCCTTCCTGGAAGTTGTAGAGAATTCCTGTAACCCGGGGTTTGTAGAGCTCGGGGAAAGGCTTGGGAAGGAAACGCTGTTTAAATATGTGAAGGATTTCGGGTTTGGCCAAAAAACTGGCATAGACCTTCAAGGTGAAGGCAAAGGCATCCTGTTTAATATTGATAAAGTAGGACCAGTCGAACAGGCAACTACAGCCTTTGGGCAGGGTGTATCAGTGACACCGATCCAACAGGTTGCTGCAGTTGCTGCAGCTGTGAATGGAGGAATACTCTATACGCCGTATATAGCTAAAGAATTGATTGACCCTGTAACAGGGGAGGTCGTCATGAAAAAGACCCCTGAAGCAAAAAGGAGAGTAATCTCTGAGGAAACCTCAAAGGAAATCCGGCATGCTCTAGAAAGTGTGGTTGCGAAAGGTTCAGGTAAAAATGCTTATGTTGATTCATACCGGGTTGGCGGAAAAACGGGTACAGCACAAAAAGCCCAAAATGGCCGTTATCTGGAAAACAACCACATTGTTTCGTTTATAGGATTCGCACCAGCCGATGATCCGCAGATTGTCGTTTATGTTGCTGTAGATAATCCGAAGGGCACGATCCAGTTTGGTGGTGTTGTGGCTGCGCCAATCGTCGGAGATATTATGGAAGACAGCCTCAGGGCACTTGAGGTGCCTCCTCGCAAACAGCAAATCGAAAAGGAATTGACATGGCTGGACACTCCACTTGTAGAAGTGCCTGATTTAGTCGGAATGTCCAAAAAAGAACTGCAGCAGCAGCTCATCAATTTCAAGCTGGATGTAGCCGGAGAGGGTGAGAAAGTTGTTAAGCAGCTGCCTTCCCCAGGTGTGAAGATTAAAGAGGGATCGACCATAAGAGTTTATATGAATAATTGAGGTACTCGAGAAAATGAGCGGCGTGCGGATTTTAATCCGCCGCCCGCTTTTGTATGTTCATGATAGACTGAAAAATCTGCATTAAACGAGAAATAACCCTGTGAGAAAAAAGGGCTCGGACATTTCGGCTCAACAATGGCTAAAATTAGCCTAATCATGTAAAATAAGAGTCGCCATGTTGTTTGAGAGGATTTGATAGATATGAAATTGCACGAGTTGATTGGTTATTTGCATCCCTTCGTGGATTATAAGGGAGAAAATCCCGAAATCACTTCAATAGAGAATGATAACCGAAAAGTGACTACTGGAAGTTTATTCATTTGCATTAAAGGCTATACAGTTGATGGTCATGACTTTGCTGCATCTGCAGTGAAAAATGGAGCATCCGCTGTTCTTGCTGAACGTGAGCTTCCGTTGAATGTACCGGTCATTGTTGTTAAAGATACTGTCAGAGCAATGGCAGTGCTCGCTGATGCTTTTTATGGGCAGCCAAGCAAGAAGCTTCATATGATTGGGATTACCGGCACGAATGGCAAGACAACAACAAGCCATATTATTGAGCAGATTTTTAAAGATGCCGGACAAAAAACAGGCTTGATCGGAACCATGTATACAAAAATTGGCGAGCAGGTTTTTGAGGTTAAAAATACAACACCCGAAAGCCTTACACTTCAGAAAACATTTAAAAAGATGGTGGATGAGCAGGTGGATACTGCTGTGATGGAGGTATCATCACACGCGCTTGCTTACGGAAGGGTACATGGTACAGATTACAATATCGCTGTTTTTACGAATCTTACCCAGGACCATCTTGACTATCACAAAACGATGGAAGAGTATCGGAAGGCAAAGGGCTTGCTTTTTTCTCAACTGGGAAATGCCTTCAATCATGAAAAGCCGAAATTTGCCGTGCTTAATGCGGATGACCCGGCTAGTGAAGAATATGCGATGAATACATCCGCCCACATTCTTACCTATGGAATCGACAATCATGCTGATCTTCAGGCAATCAATATTACAATGACTGCAAGTGGTACTTCATTCGATTTAGTCAGTCCTTTTGGAATCCGTAAAGCGAATATCCAGCTTATTGGCAAATTCAGTATCTATAATGTATTGGCCAGCATCGGAGCAGCGCTTGTATCTGGATTGCCGCTTGAGAATATCATCTCCTCCGTGGAGAGTGTAAAAGGTGTTTCCGGACGGTTTGAAGTGGTCGACGCTGGACAGGATTATTCCGTTATTGTTGATTATGCTCATACGCCGGATAGCCTTGAAAATGTTTTGAAGACAGTACAGCAATTCGCAAGGAAGCGAATCTTTTGCGTAGTCGGCTGTGGTGGTGACCGCGACAGGACGAAGCGCCCGCTGATGGCTAAAATTGCATGTGAGTACTCTACAGATGCCATCTTCACCTCAGATAATCCGCGTAGCGAGGACCCTGAACAAATCATTAAGGACATGGAAGAAGGAGTAAAGGGCGAAGTATACACAGCTATTATTGACAGGAAGGAAGCCATCAGGCATGCTGTCAGCAATGCATCCGAGGGAGATGTTATTTTGATTGCGGGTAAGGGGCATGAAACCTACCAGCAAATCGGCGACAGAACCTTCGATTTTGATGACAGAATCGTGGCACGTGAGGCGATAGAGGAGAGGTAATATGCTGACATATCAGGATGTTTCCCGGCTGTTTTCAAAGAAGGCTGGAATCGTTGAAGAAACCATCCAATTCCATACAGTAAGCAGCGTGGCTGGCGAAAAACAGCCAAAGGGACTGTTTGTTCCGGTGTCCAGGGAATCGGGGTCGCTTCAGCAGGCAATTGCCAATGGTGCGATAGCTGCCCTATGGCCGGAACATGAACCAGTTCCTGCTTATAAACCCAACCATTTTCCATTATTTTTTACAGAAGATCTTTTGAAAGGCTTAGAGGATATCATGAAATCATACTTAGAATATTTATCGCAGCAAGATGTGAATAAAGGCATTACGAATTTTATTTTCCAGCACAATGAACTTCTCAATGAAAAAGAAGCAACATATGATATAGCTGTAATGGCAAAAAAAATCAATCATTTCAACAGTGATCAGAGCAAGGCAGGTGAGGAATAGAATGCTGGAGCAAGTTATCTTTTTCACAATATTGATGGGCTTCCTGATTACAGTTTTGCTTTCTCCAGTTTTCATTCCTTTTTTACGAAGGCTGAAATTTGGCCAAAGCATCAGGGAGGAAGGGCCGAAATCCCACCAGAAAAAAACAGGTACACCGACGATGGGCGGAATCATGATTCTGCTTTCCATAACCGTGACTACGCTCGTAATGACAGGGAAATTTTCACAGCCCTCTGTCGAGACGTATTTGCTGCTATTCGTGACATTAGGCTTCGGACTGCTCGGGTTTATGGATGATTTTATCAAGGTCGTCATGAAAAGGAATCTTGGTTTGACTTCAAAGCAAAAGCTGCTTGGCCAAATCATCATTTCTGTTATTTTTTATTTCATTTTTAAACAAAGTGAATTCTCAACCGAAGTCAGTATTCCTTTGACAGATTACTCATTCGATCTTGGCTGGGGATATGTCTTATTCATTATTTTCTGGATGGTTGGTTTCTCTAATGCGGTCAACCTGACGGACGGGCTTGACGGGCTGGTATCAGGTACGGCTGCCATTGCCTTCGGTGCTTTTTCTGTCCTTGCATGGAATCAATCACAATATG
Source organism: Mesobacillus sp. (assembly GCF_057785455.1). NCBI lineage: Bacteria > Bacillati > Bacillota > Bacilli > Caryophanales > Bacillaceae > Mesobacillus > Mesobacillus sp. The sequence continues at coordinate 134,520 of NZ_JBYNSB010000038.1, read as the reverse complement.
AACTTTCGATTTTTTCAGTTGCTGTTGTCGGGGCTGTATTGGGCTTCCTGGTATTCAATGCGCATCCAGCTAAGGTGTTCATGGGAGATACTGGTTCACTTGCGCTTGGCGGAGCGATTGCTACTGTAGCAATCCTGGCGAAGCTTGAAATCATTTTAATTATCATCGGCGGAATTTTTGTAATAGAAACACTGTCAGTCATCCTGCAGGTTATCTCATTCAAAACAACAGGTAAGCGGATTTTTCGCATGAGCCCGCTTCATCACCATTATGAATTGATTGGCTGGTCTGAATGGCGAGTGGTCGTGACGTTCTGGACCGTAGGCCTTCTTTTTGCCATTCTTGGAATCTATATTGAGGTGTGGATTTAGATGAAAGATATCAAAACATATCAACATAAGAAAATACTTGTACTTGGATTGGCCAAAAGCGGTGTAAGTGCTGCAGCTCTTTTACACAAGCTTGGTGCATTCGTCACAGTGAATGACAGCAAGCCTCTTTCTGAGAATCCTGAAGCCCAGGGGCTGCTTGAACAGGGGATAAAGGTTGTTTGCGGCAGCCATCCAATTGAATTGATGGATGAAGGCTTCGAACTGGTTGTCAAAAATCCAGGCATCCCATACTTCAATCCTATGATCCAGAAGGCAGTCGAAAAGAAGATTCCGATTATAACTGAAGTCGAGCTGGCCTACCAGGTCTCCGAAGCTCCACTGATCGGGATTACTGGGACCAATGGAAAAACAACTACAACAACGTTAATCTATGAAATGCTTAAAGATGGAAATAAGCTGCCGCTGATCGCCGGCAATATAGGCACCGTCGCATCTGGTGTTGCCCAGGAAGCAACATCAGAAAACATCATTGTTATTGAATTGTCATCCTTCCAGCTTATGGGGATCGATCAGTTCAAGCCTAAAATCGCGATTATAACGAATCTTTATGATGCTCATCTTGATTATCATGGTACCAAGGCTGAATACATCGAAGCCAAAGCCCGTATTACAATGAACCAGACTGAAGAGGATTATTTGATTGTGAATGCCGACCAGGATGAAGTGATGGAGATTGCCAGCCACTCTCAGGCGAAAATTATCCCCTTCTCCACGAAGAAGGTTTTGGACAATGGGGCATACGTCAAGGATGGCTGGGTTTACTTTAACGGAGAACAAATTATCCAGACGAAAGATATCGTCCTTCCAGGCAAGCATAACCTGGAAAATATCTTATCTGCAGCAGCGGCAACCCTTCTTTCAGGGGCGGGCAAGGAAGCGATTTTTAACGTATTGACTTCCTTTGCTGGTGTTCGCCACAGGCTGCAATTTGTCGGCGACGTAGAGGGCCGTAAATTCTATAATGATTCAAAAGCAACCAATATCCTGGCGACTGAAAATGCGCTGGCTGCCTTTGAAGCACCGATTGTTTTGCTGGCAGGCGGACTGGACAGGGGTAATTCATTTGATGAATTGGTTCCTTCGCTGAAAAATGTCAAAGCTATGATTACTTTTGGCCAGACGGCTGAAAAGGTTGGACAGGCTGGTAAGGATGCAGGAATAAAAACGATATTGAGGGTCGATAATGTTGAAAAGGCCGTGCCCGTGGCATTTGAACATTCTGAACCTGGTGATGTCATTCTCCTGTCGCCTGCTTGCGCAAGCTGGGATCAATACAAAACTTTTGAGGTCAGGGGAGACATGTTTATCGAGGCCGTGCATAAGCTTAAATAAGGGCTTGTCTCGTACATCATGACTCCGGCTGCTGGCCTGGCTGCAGGCTGGATGGGAAGCGGCATATGAGCCCTAAATCATACAGCCGAGGTGTATTGCATTGCCAACCAAAAAAAACACTCCAGACATATTCCTGATGATTGTTACCTTTACGCTCCTGGCGGTAGGCTTGATTATGGTCTACAGTGCGAGTGCAGTCTGGGCAGATTATAGGTTCAATGATTCATTTTTCTTTGCCAAGCGCCAAATGCTGTTTGCAGGAGTAGGCATCATCGCAATGTTCTTTATTATGAATGTGGACTACTGGACTTGGCGGACATGGGCAAAGGTGATTCTGATTGTCTGCTTCGTGCTCCTTATTCTCGTATTGATTCCCGGAATCGGCAATGTAAGGAATGGCTCCCGGAGCTGGATCGGAGTAGGAGCTTTTTCGATACAGCCTTCAGAATTCATGAAACTGGCGATGATCGCTTTCCTGGCGAAATTTCTTTCGGAAAATCAAAAAGCAATTACTACTTTTAAAAATGGGCTTCTGCCTTCTTTAGGTCTCGTCTTTCTTGCTTTTGGCCTGATCATGCTGCAGCCTGACCTGGGAACCGGTACTGTCATGGTTGGTACATCCGTAGTGATGATCTTTATTGCCGGTGCAAGGATCAGCCATTTTGCAGGGCTGGGACTCCTGGGTGTTGCTGGATTTGTTGGTTTGATCATTTCCGCTCCATACAGGATGAAGAGGATTACCTCATTTCTTGATCCGTGGTCCGACCCATTAGGTAGCGGGTTCCAGATGATCCAGTCCCTTTACGCAATTGGTCCTGGCGGATTGTTTGGTTTAGGACTGGGCCAAAGCAGACAGAAGTTCTTTTACCTCCCGGAACCGCAGACAGACTTTATTTTTGCAATCCTGGCGGAGGAATTGGGATTCATCGGCGGTTCATTTATCCTTCTGTTGTTCTCCTTGCTGCTCTGGAGGGGCATCAGGATTGCACTTGGGGCACCTGATCTGTACGGGACGTTTCTTGCGACAGGGATTATTGCAATGATTGCAATCCAGGTGATGATTAATATCGGCGTAGTAACAGGCTTGATGCCAGTAACAGGAATCACGCTTCCGTTCCTGAGTTATGGAGGATCATCGCTGACCTTGATGCTTATGGCAGTCGGGGTGCTGCTGAATATCAGCCGCCATTCTCGGTATTGAAGCTTTTGGATGGCTATAAATTAAGAAATTAAAAGACCCTGGCGCCAGGGTCTTTTAATTTGGCTCTTATCTAATACTTTGTTGATATTGATAACTAAATAGGATTGAATCACCAAAGTTACTTCTCAACTTAACGCTTAATATGAGAAAAGAGCTTACTAACTTTGCACCGGCAAACAAAATGGGTTTTTCAAGTTAAAATCGGCTTTTGGATTTTAACAAAAGTCTTTAGGAGAACAGTCTTTAATTTTGAATACCGTATAAAGAGCAGGGAGAGAATGGTGAGGAATTGCGGAGGATTTATAAAAGGAATATGGCTTCTAGCCCAGGGTGTGAAATTGATGAAATATCAGATTCGGACGGTTATCCAAGCTTTGCAGCAGAGTCTGTCTGAATGGCAGCATGATTTGGACAGTTTTTCAAGCACCGTAGCTGAAACTGTCCGAATGGGGGCATGATTTGGACAGTTTTCCAAGTATCGCAGCTGAAACTGTCTGAATGACAGGCTGATTTGGACAGCTTTCCAAGCAAAGCGGCGGAATCTGTCCGAAAGGAAGCTTGATTCGGACAGTTTTTCAAGCTCCGTAGCTGAAACTGTCTGAATGGTGGCATGATTTGGACAGTTTTTCCAAGCACCGCAGCTGAAACTGTCTGAATGGCAGGCTGATTTGGACAGTTTCCAAGCGTCGCAGCAAAATCTGTCCAAATGGCAGCATGATTTAGACAGTTTTCCAAGTACCGCAGCTGAAACTGTCTAAACGCGGGCTTGATTTGGACATTATCCAAGCACCACACCAGAATCTGTCTGAATGCAGCCTGAATTTTGATGAAAAAAGGTCCTTAATACCTTGTATTAATATAGGATTATCAGCGTGTTCATGCTATATTACATTTAAATGACATTATCTTTAAATCCGGCTCTGGAGTTTAGTTTATAGTAGAATAGGGTAAAACCGTGAAGTGCCTTTTTTTAGGCTGATTTAGAAATAGAGATTTGTTGCTGAGGTGTGGAAAATGAAGATTGCAGTTAGTGGCGGCGGAACAGGCGGGCATATATACCCTGCGCTCGCACTGATCAGAGAAATACAGAAGGAAAACAATAACGTCGAATTTCTCTACATAGGTACAGAAAAAGGGCTTGAAAGTAAAATAGTGCCCAGGGAAAATATCCCGTTTAAATCGATACATATTACTGGTTTTAAAAGAAAAATATCATTTGAGAATGTAAAAACTGTTCTCCGTTTCCTCAAGGGAGTAAGAGACAGTAAAAAGATGCTGAAGGAATTCAATCCGGATGTAGTGATTGGAACCGGCGGTTATGTATGTGGTCCGGTAGTCTATGCTGCTGCAAAAATGGGCATACCTACAATTGTCCATGAACAAAACAGCGTACCAGGCCTGACGAATAAGTTCCTGAGCCGTTATGTCGATAAGATAGCCATTTGTTTTGAGGAAGCACGGGAGTTTTTCCCAGAGCAGAAGGTAGTTCTGACAGGCAATCCCCGGGCATCCGAGGTATTGGGACAGGATGGTATCAAAGGCCGTCTGTCTGCCGGATTAAAGCTTAAGGTTCCTACTGTGCTGATTTTCGGTGGAAGCAGGGGAGCCAGGCCAATTAATGAAGCAGTCGTAAAAAGCTTAACTGAACTTAGCAGCAAGCCATACCAGGTTTTATATGTAACAGGTGATGTGCATTACGAAGAGGTGCAAAAAGAAGTTGAATTGGTTGGGAATCCAGAGAATGTCATCATAAAACCATTTATTCATAATATGCCTGAGGTTCTTGCGGGAATCGATTTAACGGTTTCCCGTGCTGGCGCAACAACCCTGGCCGAGCTGACTTCCCTGGGAATTCCGAGTATTCTCATACCAAGCCCATATGTAACAGATAACCACCAGGAAAAAAACGCCCGTGCATTAAGCGAACATGGCGCTGCTAAATTGCTGCTTGAGAAAGATCTTACTGGGCTTAAGCTGGTGGAACATATCGACAATATATTAGGCAGTGAGGAAAAATTGGCTGATATGAAAAAGGCAGCAAAGAAACTTGGCGTGCCTGATGCTGCGCATCGGGTGTATCGCCTGATGGAGGAATTGGCTAAGAAGTAGCCTATAGGCAGACTTCTGCATAATATAGCCAAAATGGATGCAGAGTGAAAGGAAGGTATTTATGAAGGATCTAGCTGACAAACTTAGAGAATTGAACATCGGTTCAATAAAAGAAAATGAGCCGCTGGCCAACCATACATCGATGAAAATTGGCGGACCTGCCGACATATTTATTGAGCCTTCATCTATTGATAATTTAAAAAGAGCATTAGAGGTAATCCAGGATTCAAACATAAAATGGACGGTAATTGGCAGGGGATCAAACCTTTTAGTGACTGACAAAGGTATCGAAGGTGCGGTAATCAAGCTGGGAACCGGCCTGAATGAATTGGAGGTTGAAGGCACCCGCGTGACAGCAGGAGGCGGGCTGTCCCTGGTGAATTTCGCGATGACGATCAGCCGTAAAGGTCTTTCTGGACTTGAATTTGCAGGCGGCATACCCGGATCTATCGGCGGAGCGGTTTATATGAACGCGGGTGCTCATGGATCGGATATCTCTCAAATCCTAGAAAAGGCATATGTGTTATTTGAGGACGGATCCCTGGAATGGCTTTCAAATGAAGAAATGAAGTTTTCCTACAGGACGTCCGTGCTGCAGAAAGAGCGCCCGGGTATTGTTGTAGCAGCAGTATTCCAGCTGAAGGAAGGCAATAAAGACGAAATCGTTGCCGAGCTGCAAAAGAATAAGGACTATCGAAAAGAAACCCAGCCTTATAATTATCCAAGCTGCGGCAGCGTGTTTAGGAATCCGCTTCCTAACTATGCCGGAAATTTGATTGAAAAATCAGGGCTCAAAGGCCATCGTCTCGGTGGAGCACAAATTTCGGAGCTTCACGGAAACTTCATTGTGAATACAGGGAATGCGAAGGCAGAGGACGTTCTTGGGCTGATTCAGCATGTAAAGGATACGGTATTGAATTTGCACGGTGTGAAGATGGAAACAGAGGTTGAAATTATCGGCCGAAAATAAATGGAAATAGCTTTAAGCTGTCAAATTCTGTGATATAATATTTCATTAGATTGGAAGCAAACCTTTTGTAAAATACGGCATGAATCCGTTCGTGCCGTTGGTTTATTTTTCCGCGGCAGAATGGAGTGTTTTGGCAATTCTTCTGTGGTTAAAATCTGGAAAAATTTTATTCACATTAATTGATGGCTCTAACCTGCAAGAATGCGAACTAGATGTTAGGCTTTAATGGAATGGGTTCAGCCGGCAAAGAGGGGATTGAAAATGGACAAGGGGAAAATCGTCTCAATTGAAGACCGAATTCCGAAGTTGAAGCACCAGAGGCGCAAGAAAGCAAATCGCAGACTAATAGTGCTGTTGGCAGTGTTTTTTAGTTTGATTGCCGGCGTCATCTATTTTCAGTCTCCGCTCAGCAAAGTGAAAAACATTACCGTTACTGGTAATCACGCCTATGATTATGACCAGATAGTGAACAAAAGCGGAATTTCGCTGAAAACAAATGTCTGGCAAATCAACAGGAAAGAGACTGAAAAAAAACTGGAACAGATTCAGGAAGTGAAAAACGCAACAGTGAAAGTCGTGCTTCCTAACACTGTCTCAATCAAAATCGATGAATATAAACGCCTTGCTTACATATCAAAAGGCAAGAATTTTTATCCGGTCCTTGAAAATGGAAATATTCTAGGGGAAAAACAAATTGACGAAATCCCAGTCAACGCGCCTATTTTAATAGGGTTCAAGGAGGGGAAGGTTCTGGATGAGATGATTGCATCCCTTGAAAATCTTCCGGAGGTCGTGATCAATTCAATTTCAGAGATTCACTCAAAGTCAGTTAAATCTGACCGATATCTGATTAAGCTGTATATGAATGACGGCTTCGAAGTAAACGCTACTTTAAGGACCTTCTCTGAAAAAATGGCACATTATCCTTCTATTGTCAGCCAGCTCGACCCTGCCAAAAAAGGTGTAATTGACCTTGAAGTTGGCTCTTATTTTAAAGCGTATGAAGCAGAGGAAGCTGAGGAAGTTGAAATTGAAAAAGAAAGTGAACAGTAATCGAGTCATCCTTTCGCTCGTTTCCCTGGTGCTGGGCTTTATGGTCGCATTTTCATATCGCGTCACACAGGATGAAAGCGACAATGGCAAGGGATTGACGAGTAAGCAGTGGGAGCAGCATTTAAGCTTGCGCAATGAGCTAATTGAACAGGAAGAAAAAAACCGAGAGCTGCAAAAAGAGTTGAATGACAAGCAGGAAAAAGTAAGGAATATTGAAGAAAACTTATCCAAGGAAGCAAGGGTATTTTCAAATCTTGCAGAAGATGCTGAAAAATACCGGATGTTTCTCGGCAAAGTAAAGGTTAGCGGTAAGGGTGTCAAGGTGACTCTGGCAGATGGAGAGTATGACCCTGACGAAGAAAATATCAATAACTACCTGGTCCATGAACATCATGTTTTTAAGGTAATTAATGAACTTTATATTTCAGGTGCAGCAGCTATCTCTGTCAACGGGCAAAGGATTTCGCATAATTCCTATATTCTTTGTACCGGTCCAGTAATTACTGTCGATGGCTACCAGCATCCTGCCCCATTTGAAATTACTGCTATTGGAGACCCCAATGTTCTTTCTTCCGCACTTAATATCACTGGTGGAATCAAAGACCAGCTTGTGAACGATCAAATTGTTTTTTCTCTGGAAGAAATTGATAAAATCACAATGGAGCCAATCCTTGGGAATTAACCAGAGAGCTGTGTTTTTTACAGGCAAGGAATGTTTTTAAGGCTTTTGTCAGCATGCTGCACTGCGAGGTGCGGGAAAGAGCCTAATAGAAAGCAAGGTGAATAGGTTGGGCCGCCCTAAAAATCTAAGTTTTACCCTCATTGCTGCGATTATTGGACTAATGGTTGCCATTCAGTTCCAGACCGTCAGGGAACCGGAAGTGAGGGATACCAGGGATACTTGGCAGCTTCGCGAGGACCTGATGAAGGAAAAGGAAATACAGTCCAAGCTGCTCCTGGAGATCAGGTCAAATGAAGAAAAAATCTCCAAATATGAAACAGAGCGCCAGCATAGTAAAGAGGAAGTCCTCAGGGAGACACTTGATGAATTGAAAATTGAGGCAGGGCTGACAGAAGTAACCGGCCCGGGAATCACCTTATCCATTGCCCCGGCATTTAATTTGATCAGCGATGGAGACAATGCGCCTACTGTTTCCCCCGACATGCTCAAAAGGCTGTTGAATGAGCTGAATATGTATGGAGCCCAGCATGTATCTGTGGATGGAGAAAGAGTGATCAATACGACAGTTGTCCGCGATATTAACAGAGTGACTAAGATCAATGGGCACTCCCTCAATCGTTTCCCAATAGAAATCAAGGTGATTGCGGCAAATGGCCAGTCTGCCGAGAAGTTATATAATCGCATGAAGGTTTCAACTGTGGCTGAGGATTTCTTTATTGATAATCTGGAGGTAACTGTCAACAGGCCAGAAAGCAAACTGGTTATCCCAGCCTATCAGGAAACAATCAGGATCAGGTATCTTGAATCCGTTAAAAAAGATAAAGGGGGAGGCAACGGATAATGTGGCTTCCAATAATGGGCTTGATCATCGGTGTGATTATCGGGCTGTTGACCGATATAAAAATACCTGAGGAATACTCAAATTACCTGTCGATCGCCATACTTGCTGCCCTTGACACTTTATTTGGCGGCATAAGGGCGCAGCTGCAAAATATATACGATGAAAAAGTTTTTGTGTCAGGTTTCTTTTTTAATATAATATTAGCTGCAAGTTTAGCTTTTCTAGGTGTTCATCTTGGTGTAGACTTGTATTTAGCAGCAGTTTTTGCCTTCGGGGTAAGGCTGTTCCAGAATATTGCCGTTATCAGGCGGATTTTATTGACAAAATGGTCAACTACAAGTGAAAAGTAGAAAAAAAAATGATATTTTAAAAGGGAAATATTTAATTGTGACGAATAAAGTAATGTAATTAAAATTGAAAAACATTTAGTTTCAACAGCACATAATTGTTGTTCAAACATTAGGAATTGTTGAAGGAGGTGCCACAGAATGAACAGCAATGATATATATGTCAGTCTTGATATCGGTACATCCAGTGTGAAAGTTATCATTGGGGAAATGGTCAATGACTCTTTAAATATAATTGGTGTTGGCAATGTGAAGTCTGAAGGTTTAAGGAAGGGCTCCATTGTTGATATAGATGAAACCGTTCATTCTATTAAACGGGCAGTAGAACAAGCTGAGAGAATGATAGGGATGAAGATTAACCAGGTGATCGTAGGAGTCACCGGTAACCATGTCTCGCTCATGCCTTGTCATGGCGTAGTAGCAGTTTCAAGTGACAATCGCGAAATCACGAACGAGGATGTCGCGCGTGTAATCGATGCTGCCCAGGTAATATCGATCCCGCCTGAACGAGAAATAATAGACGTCATTCCTAAGCAGTTTATCGTGGATGGCCTTGATGAAATCAATGATCCGCGAGGCATGATCGGTGTTAGGCTCGAAATGGAAGGTACGATTATTACAGGTTCAAAAACCATCTTACATAATACACTCCGCTGTGTAGAGCGTGCTGGCCTTGAAATACTGGATATCGGTTTACAGCCGCTTGCCGCCGGAGCATTCGCCCTTTCAAAGGACGAAAAGAACATGGGTGTTGCCATGATCGATATTGGCGGCGGTTCAACAACAGTCGCTGTCTTCGACAATGGACACCTAAGAGGAACATCCGTGATTCCTGTAGGCGGGGACCATATTACCAAGGACTTGTCCATTGGCCTTCGAACTACGACGGAAGAAGCGGATAAATTAAAGTTAAAACATGGACATGCCTTCTATGATCATGCTTCGGAAGATGAATATTTCGAAGTCCCCATCATTGGGAGCGACCAGAAGCAGCAGTTCAACCAGCTTGAGGTTGCGGATATCATTGAAGCAAGGATGGAGGAAATCTTCTCACTTGTCCAGGATGAATTGAAGATGATGAACATCAGGGATCTTCCTGGTGGATTTGTCCTCACGGGCGGTACTGCGAATATGCAGGGGGTCCTTGAGCTTGCACAGGATATTTTCCAGAGCCGTGTAAGGATAGCGATCCCAGACTACATTGGAGTGAGGGAACCGCAATATACGACTGCAGTTGGCCTGATACAATTTGCATATAAGAACGCAAAATTAAAAGGAAAGAAAATGGAAGCTGCTTTTAGTGAATTAGAACCGAAAGAAAAAAGAGTTCAGAAACAGCCGCATCCAAAATCGAAGCCTGAGAAACAGCCTGAAGAGAAAGTATCATCAAGAATGAAAAAATTTCTTGGCTACTTTTTCGAATAATTCAGGGCTCACAGGAAATCGACGAATTAGGAGGATTTGTCATGTTGGAATTTGATACTAATTTAGATTCACTTGCTACTATAAAAGTTATCGGTGTTGGCGGCGGCGGAAATAATGCGGTTAACCGAATGATCGAACACGGAGTACAGGGTGTTGAATTTATCGCGGTAAATACCGATGCCCAGGCATTAAATCTTTCCAAAGCTGAAATCAGAATGCAAATCGGGGCAAAATTAACCCGCGGACTTGGTGCCGGCGCTAATCCTGAGGTTGGCAAGAAAGCTGCAGAAGAAAGCAAAGAGCAGATTGAAGAAGTGCTTAAAGGCGCTGATATGGTCTTCGTTACAGCTGGTATGGGCGGAGGAACTGGAACAGGTGCTGCTCCTGTAATCGCTCAAATCGCCAAGGACCTTGGAGCGCTAACTGTAGGTGTTGTAACGCGTCCATTTACTTTCGAGGGCCGCAAGCGTGCTGGACAAGCCGGCGGCGGAATTTCGGCAATGAAGGAAGCGGTAGATACGCTAATCGTCATTCCGAATGACCGTTTGCTTGAAATCGTTGATAAGAGCACTCCGATGCTTGAAGCGTTCCGTGAAGCGGATAACGTTCTGCGCCAGGGTGTTCAGGGTATATCCGACTTGATCGCTACACCAGGTTTGATCAACCTCGACTTCGCTGATGTGAAGACAATCATGTCCAACAAAGGTTCTGCTTTGATGGGTATTGGTGTAGCAGCTGGTGAAAACCGTGCTACTGAAGCAGCTAAAAAAGCGATTTCCTCTCCATTGCTTGAGACATCTCTCGATGGAGCACAGGGCGTCCTGATGAATATCACTGGCGGCACGAACCTTAGCCTGTATGAGGTACAGGAAGCAGCTGATATTGTTGCATCTGCCTCAGACCAGGATGTTAACATGATCTTTGGTTCTGTCATCAATGAGAACCTTAAGGATGAAATCATCGTAACTGTTATTGCGACAGGCTTTAACGAAGAGGTAATCCAGCCAAAGCCTTCACGTCCAGGATTTGGCGGACAGCAAAAGCCACAGCTTGGCGCAATCAAGCGTGAACAGCCAAAGCGTGAAGAAATTCAGCAGGAGGCACCAAGAAACAATCCTGCACCACAAGGCGAAGACGCACTTGATATCCCAACATTCCTTCGCAACCGCAACAGAAGAAGATAATAAAAAACACACAAGGCACAGCCAACAGGCTGTGCCTTTTTTGCGTTAAAGCACTGGGGGTCAGACCCCCAGTGCAGTGCCGCGTTAAAGCGCCGGGGGTCTGACCCCCACTGCGGTGCAGGGTTAAAGTGTAAGTGGGTTTTTCTCTGTTTCTAATTTTATCTATGAATAATCTGAAAATTGACAAAATCCGAATGGATAAGTGAAAATTTCTGATGTTTTGTATACAGAATGTGACACACTTCATGGAGCAATAACGATATACTTTTTCGTAACGGAATGATAGAGAAGTCAGCAAAGAGGCTATTCACCCATTTAATTAATGGTATTGACAGGGGGAATGCAGGTGAAGATCTATCTGGATGTCATTTGGGCTTTGAATCTACTATTTGATTCCTTCCTCCTGTATCTGGCAGCGATTATCCTTAAAAGGCAGGTTAAGCTCTGGCGGATTGCTCTTGGCGGATTTATCGGTTCATTGCTCATTATATTGTCAATTACTCCGTTACATGCTGCAGCGGGGCACCCGGCTGGGAAATTATTTTTTTCAGTGTTGATGGTGTTGACGGTATTTGGCTATAAGAGAATGCGCTTTTTCTTCAAAGCTCTTATGACCTTTTATGTGACTACCTTCCTGCTTGGGGGAACATTGACAGGCGTCCATTATTTCATCCAATTTGATATGGAGCTTGCCTCGAATGTCGCCATCAATCATATCAAAGGCTTTGGCGACCCTATTAGCTGGCTGTTTGTTATCCTTGGTTTCCCGCTTGCATGGCACTTTTCAAGACGGAATATTGAGCAATTTGAAATGGCAAAGATTCAGTATGATTCCCTGGCGGATGTGGAAATTCAATTCATGGATTTGACCTTCAAGGTTCGAGGATTGGTTGACAGCGGCAACCAGCTCTATGATCCAATCTCGAAAATGCCGGTGATGATCCTGTCAATCAGTAAAACATTAGCAGCAATTCCTGAAGAGATTCGCAGGATTGCAGAGGATCCAGATTGTGTAATGTCGGGGGAAGTGGCTTTTTCTCAGGAGCTTGAAAGCAAAATGAGGATCATTCCATGTAAAGTGGTTGGACAAGAACATCAGCTGATTGTTGCTCTGCAGCCTGAAAGCATAAAGATTTCAACAGAAACAGATATTTATTTTGCAGAAAAAGGACTTATTTCTTTTACCACCCAGGAACTTTCGGCGGATGACAGCTTCCAATGCATCGTTCATCCTAAGATGCTGGCAGGCATGGCAAAAGCAGGCTCAGCTGCTAAGGTGAGTTAATATTACTATACTCAGAAATACATAATTTAGAAGGAGGACAATCAATGAAAAATTTACGGCTTCGGTTATCCTATTACTGGTATAAATTATTAATGAAACTTGGATTAAAAACAGATGAAATATATTATATCGGCGGTAGCGAAGCGTTGCCACCTCCTTTGACCAAAGAAGAGGAAGAGGTTCTGCTGAATAAGCTTCCAAATGGCGATAAGGCGGCCAGGTCTATCCTGATTGAAAGGAATCTCCGTCTGGTCGTATATATTGCCAGGAAGTTCGAGAACACTGGCATCAATATAGAGGACCTGATCAGCATCGGCACAATTGGCTTAATCAAGGCTGTGAACACTTTCAATCCCGAGAAGAAGATCAAGCTGGCAACTTATGCTTCCCGGTGCATTGAAAATGAAATATTGATGTATTTGCGCAGGAACAATAAGCTGCGTTCCGAGGTTTCTTTCGATGAGCCATTGAATATCGATTGGGACGGCAATGAGCTGCTGCTTTCCGATGTCCTGGGCACAGATGATGACATCATAACAAAAGACCTTGAATCAAATGTTGATAAGAAACTTCTGGTTAAAGCGCTGCAGCAGCTTTCTGACCGCGAAAAACAAATCATGGAGCTGCGCTTCGGGCTTGGCAGCGGTGAAGAAAAGACCCAGAAGGATGTCGCAGACATGCTGGGCATCTCACAATCCTATATTTCCCGTCTTGAAAAACGAATCATAAAACGGCTTCGAAAAGAATTCAACAAAATGGTATAGCATTTAGCAATAACCGTTCGACAGAAAAAAATTTTTTTCTTGGATAACATTGATAATCTGCGGTTTTCCTGGCTATATCTTCCTGATATCAACCAGCCAGCCGGTAAATAGTGCATATTTTTCCTTCCTGCGGAGATACTGAATTTTGACAGCAGCTCCTGTGAGGAGGGAAAAGATTGACACGAAACAAAGTTGAAATTTGCGGTGTGGATACATCAAAGCTTCCCGTTCTTAAAAACGAGGAAATGAGAAAACTTTTTAGAGAAATGCAAAGTGGTGACATCACAGCAAGAGAAAAACTTGTGAATGGAAACCTGAGGCTTGTTTTAAGTGTAATCCAGCGATTTAACAACCGGGGCGAGTTTGTCGACGATCTGTTCCAGGTCGGTTGTATAGGCCTTATGAAATCCATTGATAACTTTGATTTGGGGCAGAATGTGAAATTTTCTACCTATGCCGTCCCAATGATCATAGGTGAAATCAGACGGTATTTACGTGATAATAATCCTATCAGAGTTTCCCGATCCCTGAGGGATATAGCCTATAAAGCATTGCAGGTAAGGGAGCGGCTGATGAGCGAGGCCTCAAGGGAACCGACAGCGGAGGAAATCGCAAAAGTGCTGGAAGTGCCTCATGAAGAAATTGTCTTTGCTCTAGATGCCATTCAGGATCCTGTTTCCTTGTTCGAACCAATCTATAACGATGGCGGCGATCCAATCTTTGTGATGGACCAGCTGAGCGATGAGCGGAACAAGGATACTCATTGGATAGAAGAAATTGCTTTAAAAGAGGGAATGCGGCGATTGAATGAAAGGGAAAAACTCATCCTGAGGAAGAGATTTTTCCAGGGTAAAACACAAATGGAAGTCGCAGATGAAATTGGCATCTCCCAGGCACAAGTATCCCGACTTGAAAAAGCGGCAATCAAACAAATGAATAAGAATATCCAAAGCTAAGCTGCCCCTTAAAGGCAGCTTTTTATAATTGGGAAGAGAAAGTTGTATAAAAAGGTATTTGCCTGCTTTATGATAAACCCTGTTGATTGGAACGGAAGACGCGCAGACTCCTTCGGGCGCAGCTGGACAGGTGAGACCCCGCAGGAGCAAAGCGACGAGGAGCTCACCGCCAGCCCCGAGGAAAGCGAAGCGTATGGAGTGGAAATCAACAGTACTGTATATCATCTAAACATTAAAAAAGACAGCAAACAACCATGGATACAATCGAGTTAGTCTGCAGGCTGATGCTGCCCCTTAAAGGCAGCTTTTTATTTTGCCCATGGACTCCTCCAAACTCATACAACTCAATTCCAGTCATATATTTTTATATAAGAAATAAACAATTTCTTGCCAACTGAAAGAATGTGAACTCCGGAGGGATCTGCATGGTAAAAGTAACCGAATTCCAGATAAAAGATGTCGTCAATGTTTCAGATGGGAAAAGGCTGGGGAACATTGAAGATATTGAGATTAATTTGACTACAGGGAAAATTGAAGCTGTTGTCATAGGCAGCACTGGAAAAGTCCTTGGATTCTTTGGCAGGGAAGACGAGGTTGTAATTCCCTGGAAAAACATCCTGAAAATTGGGGAAGATGTCATCCTTGTACGTTACAAGGATAGCGGACAGTATATCGAGCACGACGGCAGTGAACAGTGACACCTTATCGCTGTTGTGTTCACGCTTTGATATGATAAACTAGACAAAAAACATGGTGAGGTAGTTAAAATGGAACCTTTCATCCTGAGTAAAGATGAATTTTTTTCAATAAAAGAATGGATGGATCGTTATCCTGGACTTGAAGCTGGTTTCACGACAAAGAATGGCGGAGTCAGCAAGCAGGCATTCTCAGGCTTGAACTTTGGTTTTCATGTTGGTGATGATCTGGGAGCAGTCTGCCAGAATCGCCTGCTGCTGGCCAATAAAATTAATTTTCCGCTGGATAGCTGGATTGGCGCCGAGCAAACCCATGGGGTTCGTATACAAAAAGTGTCGAAAAAAGATCAGGGCAGAGGCTCTGAAGATTACGAGTCCTCTTTTAATGATACGGATGGATTTTTTACCGATGAAACAGGAATTTTGCTCACACTTTGCTATGCAGATTGTGTTCCGCTTTACTTCATTGAACCAGACAGCAGGCTGATTGGAGCAGCCCATGCCGGTTGGAAGGGGACAGTTAGCGGCATAGGTGCTGAAATGATTAACAAGTTTCAGCAAAATGGGGCAAAAATAGAAAAAATTTCTGCAGTAATTGGTCCATCAATATGCAAAAAATGTTATATTGTTGATGAGAGAGTAATCCTTTTAGTAAAAAATGTACTAGAAGGTGTCGAAAGTTTACCATATAATCAAGTTAGTGAAGGTCAATATTCTCTCGATCTTAAGGAAGTAAACCGGCAGATCTTATTAAAAGCCGGTGTTAAAAATGAGAATATCCATGTTACCGATTTTTGCACTAGCTGCCATAGTGAGCATTTTTACTCCCATAGACGGGATAAAGGTAATGCCGGGAGAATGCTTGCCTATATCGGGTGGAAGGAGGATAGCCGTCCATAAATGAAAGTATCAGAAAATCTGGAGGTTATCCAGAATCAAATCAACGAAGCTTGCCAGAAGGCCAATCGAAATCCTGAAGATATAAAAATTATCGCCGTTACGAAATATGTCTCAGCAGAACGGGCACAGGAAGCAATTGACTCTGGGCTTATCCATTTGGGCGAAAATCGTGATGAAGGAATGCTCGATAAAATAGGCCTAATAAAGGACAAACCTGTCTGGCATTTTATTGGCACACTTCAAACAAGAAAAGTGAAGAATATTATCGGCCATGCTACATACATCCATTCGTTGGACAGGCTTTCGCTTGCAAAGGAAATCGATAAGCGGGCCGCTTCGAAGATCAAGTGCTTAATCCAGGTTAATGCGTCAGGAGAAGAGAGCAAGCATGGATTAGCGCCTGAAAAGGTAATTGATTTCATAAAGGAATTAAAACAGTATCAAAACATCGTTGTTGCTGGATTGATGACAATGGCACCAAATACAGCAGACGAGAAGATAATCAGAGATTGTTTCAAAACACTCAAACGGCTGCAGGCTGACATCAGGGATTTACATCTTGACTATGCTCCTTGTGAAGAACTGTCAATGGGAATGTCGAATGATTTTAAAATAGCAGTTGAAGAAGGATCTACTATGGTTCGAATTGGGACAGCCCTGGTAGGCAACGAATCGGAGGTGCAATAAATGAGTTTAAAATCAAAAATTAAGACATTTTTTTTCCTGGAAGATGAATATGACTATAATGATGAGGAAATGCTCGAAGAGGAAGTGGAGCCTATGAAGCCAAGCCGGCAGCCCGCACAGCAAAAGCAAAATGTTGTCAGCCTCCAGAGTGTGCAGAAATCATCTAAAGTAATCTTAATGGAGCCAAGGATGTATGCTGAAGCTCAGGAAATTGCGGATCATCTTAAAAATCGCCGTGCGGTAGTCGTCAACCTGCAGAGAATTGATCATGAACAGGCTAAGCGGATTGTCGATTTCCTGAGCGGAACAGTGTATGCAATCAGCGGTGATATTCAGCGCATCGGCATGAATATCTTTTTATGTACCCCGGATAATGTAGAGGTGACAGGAAATATTTCTGAGCTAATGCAGGAGCGGGATTTTCAAGAGTCGAGGTGGTAATAGCAAATGGATGCTTTAGTGGTGATTGTAGCTAACATTATCGGGATTTATCAATGGGCGTTGATTATTTATATTTTCATGTCTTGGTTCCCGAACGCAAGAGAGACAAAGATCGGACAATTTCTGGCCCGTATTTGTGAGCCGTTTTTGGAGCCGTTCCGAAGAATCGTGCCTTCTATTGGCATGATCGATATTTCGCCAATTGTTGCTTTCCTGGTTTTGAAATTCGCAGTATCAGGCTTGTATCAGCTGGCCCATTGGTTTTAAAATATGACTATTCCAGCAGGGTCTTAAGCAGGCCCTGTTTATTTTCTATTCGGGGTAAAACGTTTTAGAAACAAAAGGAGATCACAATGAATATTTACCAGCATTTCCGGCCGGAAGAACGTGAATTCATCGACCAGGTCATTAACTGGAAAGATTATGTGGAGCAGAGCTATGCACCAAAATTAACCGATTTTCTTGACCCAAGAGAACAGCAAATCCTTGCAACTGTCATTGGCAAGCATCCTGATGTCAAATGGGAGCTGTTTGGCGGAGCTCAAGGAACAGAGAGAAAACGTGCATTACTTTTTCCCGACTATGTACAGGCCAGCAAGGAAGATTTCCAGATAAAGCTATTTGGAATAGAGTACCCTAAAAAATTTATCACCATCGAACATCGTCAGGTACTTGGAAGCCTGATGTCACTTGGGCTGAAGCGCGGAAAGTATGGTGACATCCTCATTGATGGAGACAACGTTCAGTTTTTTGCAGCCGCAGAGATTGCCGATTATATCAGGCTGCAGCTTGAATCAGTCGGCAGAGCCTCCATAAGCTTGACTGAACTGGATATTGGGCAGGCAGCAGCTATTGCTGAAGAATGGCATGAAATGAATGCGACAGTGTCCTCATTAAGGCTTGATACAGTTATGTCATCACTATTCAACCTGTCCAGGCAGAAATCGCAGCTTCTGATCCAGCATGGCCATGTAAAAGTGAACTGGACTGCGATCGAAAACAGTGCGTTTGAATGCGGCGAGGGGGATGTCATTTCAGCGCGTGGATATGGAAGGGCAAAAATCATCACAATTGAAGGGAAAACCAAAAAAGATAAATACCGGGTTATTGCCGGAAGGAAAAAATAAATATATATTTATAGAAGAAGGATTTTTAGTGTTTTTGTCGAATCTTTGCTTAAAGTACATAAAGGATATAACTTAATGGGAGGTGGCGTCATGCCTTTAACGCCGTTAGATATACACAACAAAGAATTCAACAAGGGATTCCGCGGGTATGATGAAGATGAAGTAAATGAATTTCTTGATCAGGTCATCAAGGACTATGAACTGATTATCCGTGAAAAAAAAGAGCTTGAAGAAAGGCTCAATGAAATGAATTCCAGGCTTGGGCATTTTACGAATATTGAGGAAACTCTCAATAAATCAATCGTAATTGCACAGGAAGCCGGTGAAGAAGTACGCCGCAACGCGCAAAAAGAGGCAAAGCTGATCATTAAGGAAGCGGAAAAGAATGCAGACCGAATCATCAACGAATCTCTATCCAAAGCGCGCAAGATTGCTTTGGAAATTGAGGAGTTGAAAAAGCAGTCCAAGGTTTTCCGCACAAGATTCAAGATGCTGATCGAAGCACAATTGGATATGCTGAATACGGATGACTGGGATCATCTTTTAGAATACGAGCTTGATTCAACCGAATTGAAGACAGCAGCCCGTGAAGAAGAAGATTCACTGGCTTGACGCAGAGTGGTCATTTCGCATATAATTTCATAACAAAGTGCAATACATGATAGAAACGATGACAGGGACAGTATGGCTGTTCAAATGCTTGCCAAAGCGAGATGGGGAAGGTGGAAGCCCATTGCGAGCCGATAGCCTGAAAATCACCCTATAGTTCCGAGCTGAACCTCCGAACAGGAGCAGTAAGTGCAGGCGTGACATTCGCGTTAAGAATGCTAAGAGGACAGAATGAACATCATTCTAGTCTATTTAGGGTGGTACCGCGGGAATAAACCTTCTCGTCCCTTTTCAGGGATGAGGAGGTTTTTTTATTTTCTCAATCATCACTATCATGTTTGCCAGGGTAAAGAATAGGGAGGATATAATTTAATGGAGTACAAAGATACGTTGCTCATGCCTAAAACCGAGTTCCCGATGCGAGGAAATCTTCCAAACAGGGAACCTGAAATCCAGGCAAAATGGGAAGAAATGAATATTTATGAAAAAGTTCAAAATCATACTGAAGGCCGCCCGCTTTTCATCCTGCATGATGGCCCTCCATATGCAAATGGTGACATCCATATGGGACACGCGCTAAACAAAATCCTCAAGGATTTTATCGTGCGCTACAAATCAATGAGCGGCTTCTGCTCACCATATGTACCAGGCTGGGATACGCACGGACTGCCGATTGAACAGGCATTGACGAACAAAGGCGTCAAACGTAAAGAACTGACTGTCGCTGAATTCAGGAAGCTATGTGAGGAGTATGCATACGAGCAAATCAATAATCAGCGTGAACAGTTCAAACGCCTGGGTGTCAGAGGGGACTGGGAGAATCCATATATCACCTTGAAGCCGGAATATGAGGCACAGCAAATTAAGGTATTCGGCGAAATGGCAAAGAAAGGCTATATTTATAAAGGCAAGAAGCCTGTCTACTGGTCTCCATCAAGTGAATCAGCACTTGCAGAAGCTGAAATCGAATATCAAGATAAGCGTTCTGCATCAATCTACGTTGGTTTCCCGGTAAAGGACGGTAAAGGAGTTCTCGATCAGGATGTTGAAGTTGTCATCTGGACAACGACACCTTGGACAATTCCTGCCAACCTGGGGATTTCAGTTCACCCTGATTTAACATATGTTGTTGTTGTTGAAACAGGCGGAAGGAAGTTACTTGTTGCAGAAGCTCTTCTTGAGACTGTTACAAATGAAATTGGCTGGGAAAACCCTACAGTAGTCAAGAAAGTTTCTGGTAAAGAGCTTGAAGGCATACTGGCGAGCCATCCTTTATATGGACGGGATTCCCTCGTTATGCTTGGTGAACATGTTACGACTGATGCCGGTACTGGCTGCGTCCACACTGCTCCAGGGCACGGGGAAGACGACTTTTATGTAGGACAGAAATATGGCCTGGAAGTACTGTGCCCTGTAGATGACAAGGGTTATATGACTGCAGAAGCAGAAGGCTTTGAAGGATTATTCTATGATCAGGCGAACAAGCCAATCACAGAAAAGCTTGAAGAAGTCGGTGCATTACTGAAGCTTAGCTTCATCACACACTCATACCCGCATGACTGGAGAACAAAGAAGCCTGTAATTTTCCGTGCGACAGCACAATGGTTTGCTTCCATCAAGGACTTCAGAAGCGAACTGCTAAAAGCTGTAGAAGAAACGAAATGGGTACCGGCATGGGGAGAGACAAGATTATTCAATATGGTCCGCGACCGCGGTGACTGGTGTATTTCCCGCCAGCGTGCATGGGGCGTTCCAATCCCTGTTTTCTATGGAGAAAATGGAGAAGAAATTATTACTGATGAAACAATTGACCATGTATCTAAGCTATTCCGTGAACATGGTTCAAATATCTGGTTTGAAAAGGATGCAAAGGAGTTGCTGCCTGAAGGCTTCAGCCATCCTGCAAGCCCGAATGGCCATTTTACAAAAGAAACTGACATTATGGATGTTTGGTTCGATTCTGGTTCATCACACCAGGCAGTACTTGTTGAGCGAGATGATCTCCAGCGTCCAGCAGACCTTTACCTTGAGGGCTCAGACCAATACCGCGGCTGGTTCAACTCATCACTGTCCACTGCTGTTGCAGTAACAGGCAAGGCGCCATACAAAGGAGTCCTTAGCCATGGCTTCGCTCTTGATGGAGAAGGCCGCAAGATGAGCAAGTCAATCGGAAACGTTGTCGTTCCGGCAAAGGTTATGAACCAATTAGGAGCAGATATCCTTCGTCTCTGGGTTGCCTCTGTAGATTACCAGTCAGACGTCCGTGTATCTGACGCAATCCTCAAGCAGGTTGCTGAAGTATACCGCAAGATCCGCAACACATTCCGATTCTTGCTTGGAAACCTTGCTGATTTCAATCCTGAAACTGATGCAGTGCCTTTTGAACAGCTTCGGGAAGTTGACCAGTTCATGCTTGTCAAGCTGAATAAATTGATCAAATATGTGCGCAATGCATACGACAATTACGAATTTGCGGGCGTATACCACGCGGTGAATAACTTCTGTACCCTTGATTTAAGTGCATTCTATCTTGATTTTGCAAAGGATGTACTTTACATTGAAGCAGCTGATAATGCAGACCGCCGTGCAATCCAGACTGTTCTTCACGAGAGCTTGCTTGCATTGGTGAAGCTGACTGCACCGATCCTTTCTCATACAGCAGACGAGGTTTGGTCTTTCATCCCTTCTGTAAAAGAAGAAAGTGTCCAGCTGACGGATATGCCTGAATACAAGGAAATTCCAAATGCTAAAGATTTGGAAACAAAGTGGAATGCATTTATGAACCTGCGCGATGATGTCCTTAAAGCGCTTGAGGAAGCTAGAAATGAAAAAGTCATCGGCAAATCATTAACAGCAAAAGTCTCTTTATATGTTAATGACAGCACGAAGCATCTGCTCGATTCCATTTCTGAAAACCTCGGCCAGTTATTCATTGTGTCGGGCTTTGAAGTTGCAGGAAGCTATGAAGAGGCGCCAGAAAACGCAATTAAGCTGGAGAAGGCTGCAATTGTTGTTACTAAAGCCGAAGGCGAAACATGTGAACGCTGCTGGGTTGTTACCCCTGAGGTAGGCAAGGTAGAAGAGCATCCAACTCTATGCCCGCGCTGCGCAGCAGTAGTTAAAGAAAATTATTAATGCAAAAAAAACTCCGGGGTCTTCCGGAGTTTTTTTTCTGCCAAATATCTTCCTTCATGGGAATTCCTGCAGTACATGTAAAAACTTTTCCCGTGTCAGCAAATCGTGCCGGGAAATAATAGCTGTAAACAGGAACGGGGGCAGATATATGAAAAGTAATCTTTATTACATTTACAATGAACTCCGTGAAACGAAAACAGAATTGTTAGCGTACCTGAATCATGAACAGACCGATCAGCGAATCCTGCCGTACATCCTGGACGAGCTGCGGGATATTGAAACAGCATTAGCCAAAATGGAAACCGGCGAGTATGGAAAATGCGAAATCTCCGGAGAAACCATGCCGTTTGAATTACTGCAAACCATCCCGACTGCAAGGACGGCGATGGAATTGCATCTGGCAGAGCAATATTGCCGAAAGCCGATTTATTCATAAAAGAGCTGATGGTGGAGAATTTGCTTGTGAAAATATTGAATTGTTGATTGGTGACAGATTTATTGGGCAATTGAATCAAAGGTCACCAATAAGCCCGATTGGAGCCCATTTTTACTGGGCAAACGAAAAAACAGGTCCCCAATGGTCTCTGTTAGAACTTCTTTCACATTAAGAACCTTTAACAGGTCATCATCAATCGAACGGGGATGTCTATTTATCCCAGAAGCAGGAACAGCCCCGTTTATACAGCTGTATCTTCTCATCCAATCTTATAATGTCTGTCGTTTTTATTTTATATGTGCTAAAATGCAAAGGTAATGATTTGCTGTGGATGTGGAGGTTACCTTTGTGTTTTATTACATAATTGCACTTTTCGTGATTTTGCTTGACCAGCTGACTAAATGGCTGATTGTCAAAAATATGGAGCTTGGTGATAGCATCCAGGTGATTGAGAACTTTTTTTACATCACCTCACACCGCAACCGCGGTGCTGCATGGGGAATCCTGCAGGGACAGATGTGGTTTTTTTATCTTATTACGATCGTTGTGATCATCGGCCTTGTCATTTACATTCAAAAAGCAGCGAAAGGCAAACTGCTGCTTGGGGTTTCACTCGGCTTTATGCTGGGAGGGGCAATCGGGAATTTTATAGACAGGGTGTTCCGGAAAGAAGTGGTTGATTTCATCAATACCTATATTTTCGGGTACGATTTCCCTATTTTCAATATCGCCGACTCCGCACTTGTTATCGGTGTGGGATTGTTGATGATTGAGATGATCAGGGAAGAGAGAGAGGCGAAAAAGAAAGCTTATGGAGAAAATGGAACACATCATCAATGAAGACCAGGCTGGGGACAGAATAGACAAGGTTGTATCGACACTTGACCCTGAATGGTCCAGAAGCCAGGTGCAGCAATGGATCAAGGATGGAAATGTCCTTGTGAATGGAGTACCTGTAAAGACTAATTATAAATGCAGCCTTCAGGACAGGCTGGTGATCAGCATTCCAGATCCGGAAATCCTGGATGTGATCCCTGAAAAAATGGACCTGGAGATCTTTTATGAAGACCAGGATGTTCTGGTAGTCAACAAACCTAAAGGGATGGTAGTACACCCGGCCCCGGGCCATATGACGGGAACTTTAGTGAATGGGTTGATGGAGCACTGCAAGGACCTATCAGGAATCAATGGTGTTCTGCGCCCGGGGATTGTCCACAGGATCGATAAAGATACCTCTGGGCTTTTGATGGTCGCCAAGAATGATCTTGCACATGAAAGTCTTGTGAACCAGCTCGTCGCAAAAACAGTGACACGCAGGTACAAAGCGCTGGTCCATGGGAATATCCAGCATGACTTTGGCACGATCGATGCTCCGCTTGGCCGCGACCAAAAGGACCGTCAGAGCATGACAGTTGTTGATAATGGCAAACATGCCGTCACTCACTTCAATGTTCTTGAACGTTTCAAAGATTTCTCCTTTGTGGAATGCCAGCTTGAAACAGGCAGGACGCACCAAATCCGTGTCCATATGAAATATATTGGTTATCCACTTGCCGGTGACCCGAAATATGGACCAAAACGGACACTGGATATCGGAGGCCAGGCGCTTCACGCTGGAGTGCTGGGCTTTGAGCATCCAAGGACAGGAGAGTATCTGGAATTTGAAGCACCACTTCCAGAATATTTCACTGAGCTCTTAAATGAACTAAGAGAAAATCGTTGACAAAGTTCTACAATTGTCTTAAGATGACTATAGTTTAATAAGTCCTTTAAAGACAGTCCCGTGAGGCTGAGAAGGAAACGGATTTGCAACAGGCATGATTATGCCCTGCTGCATGCTTACAATGTCGTTTACCCTCTTGCCTGTACAGGCAGGAGGGTTTTTTAATATCCGTTTTCAATCGTAAACAGAGAAGGAGTGAAAACAAAGACATGACTGAAAAAGCAGTTGTCCTTGATCAGCAAGGCATCAGACGAGCCCTAACAAGGATCGCACACGAAATCATTGAGCGAAATAAAGGAATTGAAGATAGCATACTTGTAGGGATCCGCACAAGAGGAATTTATATAGCCAATAGGCTGGCTGAACGAATTCGCGACATTGAAGGAGCGGAGATTCCGGTCGGAGAGCTGGATATCACACTGTATCGCGATGATCTAACGAAAAAAACAAACGACCAGGAGCCTGAAGTCAGAGGATCGGACATCCCTGTGGATATCGCAAACAAAAAGGTTATCCTTGTGGATGATGTTCTTTACACGGGCAGGACGGTACGGGCAGCGATGGATGCACTGATTGACATCGGGCGCCCGGCAACAATTCAGCTGGCGGTGCTTGTGGACCGAGGCCATCGGGAGCTGCCGATCAGGGCGGATTTTGTAGGGAAAAACATCCCGACTTCAAGCTCCGAAAAAATCGTTGTAGAACTTCAGGAAGTAGACGAAGAAGAACGAGTGAGCATTTTTGAAAAATAAATAAACACCCTTTTAATACAGTCCAGAGAGGCTGAAAAAGGGGGAGCACGGAGCCTGGCTTCGTGCGGGTTTTTTATGGCCCATACCCTCTTTGCACCCTCTGGCAAAGAGGTTTTTTTTTACAAAAGAGAGGAGACATACAATGAACAAACCAATACTCGATATCAAAGACGTCCCATCACCATTACAATGGGTCACACTAAGCCTTCAGCACTTATTCGCCATGTTTGGCGCGACTATCCTTGTACCATACCTGGTGGGCTTGAGCCCAGCCATTGCCCTGATCTCCAGCGGTCTGGGAACGATCGCTTTCCTGATCATCACTAAATTCCAGGTTCCAGCATACCTTGGTTCATCCTTTGCCTTCATTGCACCAATCATTGCTGCTAAAGCAGGCGGCGGCCCAGGGGCAGCAATGGTAGGAACTTTCCTTGCCGGACTTGTGTACGGAATTGTAGCTCTGATCATCAAGCAGGCAGGCTACCGCTGGATTATGAAATTGCTTCCGCCAATCGTGGTCGGACCCGTCATCATCGTCATCGGCCTTGCGCTTGCTGGAACTGCCGTCAACATGGCGATGAATGTTCCAGGAACTACAGAGTACAGTCTGCTCCATTTCTCAGCAGCACTGGTAACACTTGCAGCAACCATCATCTTCTCGATTTACGCTAAAGGAATGCTGAGCATGGTTCCAATCCTTGCTGGTATCATCGTCGGTTATATATACTCACTGGCAATCGGAATTGTTGACTTCTCAATCGTGCAAAAAGCTGGCTGGTTTGAAATGCCGGAATTCATCTTCCCATTCGTTGATTACAACGTGAGCATCAATATGAAAATCATCCTGCTGATGGTCCCTGTAGCGATCGTGACTATCTCTGAACACATTGGCCACCAGCTCGTCCTTAGCAAGGTTGTAGGCCGCGACTATATTAAAGAACCCGGCCTTCACCGCTCCATCCTTGGTGATGGTATGGCAACAATGATCTCTGGTTTAATCGGAGGTCCGCCGAAAACAACTTATGGTGAAAATATTGGCGTACTGGCGATCACAAGAGTGTATAGTGTCTATGTACTGCTAGGCGCAGCGGTTATTGCGACAGTATTTGGTTTCATCGGTAAAGTCACAGCGCTGATCAGCTCGATTCCCACACCTGTCATGGGCGGAGTATCCATACTGCTGTTCGGGATCATCGCATCATCAGGCTTAAGGATGCTGGTTGATAGCAAAATTGATTTTGGCAATACAAGAAATCTGGTTATCTCATCTGTCATTCTTGTCATCGGAATCGGCGGCGCCTATATCAAGGTTTCTGAGGATTTCCAAATCCAGGGCATGGCTCTTGCTGCAATCATCGGAGTCGTACTGAACATCATTCTTCCAGGACGTCCTGAAGTTGAAGAAGATATGTTTGAAACGGAAATTGAAAAAAAAACTGAGAAAAAGAACGATGTAGCATAGTATCACCTTTTAAAGAAAGTCCAGAGAGGCTTAAAAGGGTGTTATGAGCGAACCGGCTTATTCAGCATACTTATAAAACCTGGCTCAGGTTTTATGCCGGAATGTTCATGGCAAGCACCCTGTTTAAATGACAGGGTGCTTTTTTTACACCCTCTCCGCAATGAAAGCTTTTAATACGGTGTGATAGGGAGGACTAAAAATGAAAAGGGATCTGCTTACGACCTCACAATTAAGTATTGAAGAAATAGAGGAAATACTGCAGGCAGCAAGTGATTTTTCCAGCGGCAAGGTATGGCAGCCGAATCGGAAATTTTTTATCAGCAATCTGTTTTTCGAGCCAAGCACGAGGACAAAATCGAGCTTCGAGGTAGCAGAAAGACGTCTGGGGCTTGAGGTCATTCCCTTTGAGGTCCAGACCTCCAGCGTTTTGAAGGGAGAAACATTGTATGACACGGTCAGGACTCTTGAAGCAATTGGCATCGATGCAGTGGTGATCAGGCATAACGCAGATGAATATTTCAAGGAACTGGAAAATGGAATATCAATTCCGATCATTAACGCAGGAGACGGCAGGGGACACCATCCAACACAATCATTGCTGGACCTCCTGACAATCCAGCAGGAATTTGGAGAATTTGAAGATCTTAAGGTAGCCATAATTGGCGACATCAGGCATAGCCGGGTTGCCAGGTCGAATGCAGATGCCTTGGTCAGGCTGGGAGCGACAGTGATTTTTTCAGGACCCGAGGAATGGATTGACATGAAGGAAATGCCGGATGGCTGCGGCTATAAGGACATCGATGAAGCGGTTAAAGAAGCTGATGTCTTGATGCTGTTGCGTGTGCAGCATGAACGCCATGATGGTAAAGTCCTCTTTGAGAAAGGGGATTATCATAGACGCTTCGGACTGACTGTTGAGAGAGAAAAGCTGATGAAGCCAGGGAGCATCATCCTTCATCCTGCACCGGTCAATCGCGGGGTAGAAATCGCTGATGAGCTGGTAGAGTGCAATAGGTCAAGAATCTTTAAACAAATGGAAAATGGCGTCTATGTAAGGATGGCAGTGTTAAAAAGAGCGATTGAAAACAGAACAGGGGGAATGAGACATGTCAATGCTGATCAAAAATGGCAGATTGCTTACTGAAAACGGTTTTGAAGAAACAGATTTATTAATTAAGGATGGGAAAGTGGCCCACATAGGCAAAAACCTGACAGCAAAAACGGCCAAAATTATTGACGCGGATGGCAAACTGATTGCCCCAGGATTTATCGACCTTCATGTCCACCTTAGGGAGCCGGGCGGAGAGAAGAAGGAAACGATTGAAACGGGAACTCTTGCTGCAGCCAGGGGAGGATTCACAACAGTTGCGGCAATGCCGAACACCAGGCCAGTTCCTGATTCCGCTGAACAGCTTAAATGGGTTCTTGAGAAAATCAAAGAAACAGCCGCTGTAAGAGTGCTGCCCTATGCTTCGATAACCATTCGTGAACTGGGCCAGGAGCTTACCAAATTTGAAGAACTGAAGGCAGCAGGAGCATTTGCATTGACTGACGATGGAGTAGGCGTCCAGTCAGCTGGTATGATGCTTGAAGCAATGAAACAGGCGGCCAAGCTAGATCTGACGGTTGTTGCCCATTGCGAAGATAATACACTGATCAATAAAGGCTCACTCCATGAGGGAAAAAAATCCGCTGAGCTTGGGATCAACGGCATTCCTTCAGTTTGTGAATCAGTACATATTGCGCGGGACATCCTGTTGGCAGAACAAGCGGGATGCCACTACCATGTTTGCCATATTAGCACCAAGGAATCAGTAAGGGCAGTCCGCGATGCCAAACGCTATGGGATTAATGTGACGGCCGAAGTAACACCCCATCACCTCCTGCTGAATGAAGACGACATACCTGGCAATGATGCGAATTTTAAAATGAATCCGCCATTAAGAAGCAAGGCAGACCAGGAAGCACTAATCGAAGGCTTGCTCGATGGCACGATTGATTTCATCGCCACCGACCATGCCCCTCACACAAGCGCTGAGAAAGCTGAAGGCTTCGAGCTGGCGCCTTTTGGAATCGTCGGGCTGGAAACGGCATTTCCGCTTTTATATACACATTTAGTCGAAACAAAGATCATCTCTTTAAAGCAGCTGATTGATTTGCTCACGGTCAAGCCTGCTGCTGCTTTTGGACTGCCATATGGGGAGATTAAAGTTGGGGCTGTGGCGGACATAGTTCTCATCGACCTTGAGAAACAGGTAGAGATTAACCCTGAAGAATTTTTATCAAAAGGGAAGAATACACCATTTGCCGGATGGAGTTGTAAGGGCTGGCCTGTGGTAACCATTGCGGAAGGAAAAATAGTCTGGGAAGAAGGATGTGTGACTGCATGAAAAAACAATTGATTTTAGAAGACGGTACGATTTTAGTGGGGGAAGGCTTCGGAAGTGATACAGCAAAGTATGGAGAGGTTGTATTCAATACCGGAATGACCGGATACCAGGAGATTCTTTCTGATCCATCATACTGCGGACAAATTGTCACACTCACTTATCCCCTGATTGGCAACTACGGAATCAACCGCGATGATTTTGAATCAATCAGCCCAGCGGTACATGGTTTAATTGTGAAAGAAAACGCTGAATATCCATCAAACTGGCGCTCTGAATTATCGCTCGATGGATACCTGAAAATGAAAAATATCCCTGGAATTGCAGGAGTCGATACACGAAAGCTGACAAAAATCATCAGGCAGCACGGAACCTTGAAGGGGGCAATTTGCGGAATTGAAGAAAATCCTGAAGAAGTCATTGCGTCACTAAAAAGCAAGGTGCTTCCAGCCGATCAGGTAAAACAAGTTTCTACTAAAACACCTTATCCAAGCCCAGGCCGGGGAAATCGGGTTATCCTTGTTGATTTCGGCATGAAGCATGGAATCTTAAGAGAATTGAATGACCGTAATTGTGATGTAATTGTGGTTCCGTACAATACTACTGCTGAGGAAATTTTAAGCCTTAGTCCTGACGGGATCATGCTATCCAATGGCCCTGGGGATCCAAAGGATGTTCCGGAAGCAATTGAAATGATTAAAGGATTGATCGGAAAAATACCGTTGTTTGGCATTTGCCTCGGCCATCAGCTGTTTGCCCTTGCATGCGGTGCGGATACAGAAAAAATGAAATTTGGCCACCGCGGATCAAACCATCCTGTCAAGGACTTGAATACTGGAAGAGTCGCTCTGACTTCACAGAACCACGGCTACACAGTAAAAGAAGATTCAATTTCGGGTACGGAACTTGCAGTAACTCATATTGCCCTGAATGATGGGACGATAGAGGGTCTAAAACATCAAAAAGCAGCTGCGTTTACTGTCCAGTACCATCCGGAAGCATCACCAGGACCTGAGGATGCAAATGGATTATTCGATCAGTTCATAGAGTTAGTCGAAGCAGAAAAAAGGGAGGCTGTTGCAAATGCCAAAGCGTAAGGATGTAAACAGTATTTTAGTAATCGGATCAGGGCCAATCATCATTGGCCAGGCCGCCGAATTTGATTATGCCGGCACTCAGGCGTGTATCGCACTTAGGGAAGAAGGCTATAAAGTCATCCTGGTCAATTCAAATCCAGCAACAATCATGACAGATACAGAGATTGCTGATGTTGTATACATAGAGCCGCTTACACTGGAATTTGTAGCAAGAATCATCCGCAAGGAACGCCCGGATGCGATCCTGCCGACACTTGGCGGGCAAACGGGACTTAACCTGGCTGTAGAGCTTTCAAAGGCAGGGGTGCTGGAAGAATGCGGAGTTGAAATCCTCGGCACAAAGCTTGATGCAATAAACCAGGCGGAAGACAGGGAGCTGTTCAGGAACCTTATGAATGAACTAGGCCAGCCTGTACCGGAAAGTGAAATCATCCATAGCCTTGAAGAAGCATACGCCTTCGTTGAGGAAATCGGCTACCCTGTCATCGTCCGTCCAGCGTTCACGATGGGTGGCACAGGCGGAGGAATTTGCAGCAACGAAAAGGAATTAATCGAGATTGTCACAAGTGGGATCAAGAACAGCCCGGTCGGTCAATGTCTGCTTGAAAAGAGCATCGCAGGCTTCAAGGAAATCGAATATGAAGTCATGCGCGATAGCAGCGACAATGCAATTGTTGTCTGCAATATGGAAAACTTTGATCCAGTAGGCGTCCATACGGGTGACTCCATCGTAGTAGCTCCGAGCCAGACAATGAGTGACCGCGAATATCAGCTGTTAAGAAATGCGAGCCTCAAGATTATCCGAGCGCTGAAAATTGAAGGGGGCTGCAATGTCCAGCTGGCATTGGATCCCGACAGCTTCAATTACTATGTAATCGAGGTAAACCCGCGTGTCAGCAGATCTTCAGCACTGGCTTCAAAGGCAACAGGCTATCCAATCGCCAAGCTTGCCGCTAAAATCGCGGTCGGGCTGACACTAGATGAAATGCTGAACCCGGTTACAGGAAAAACATATGCCTGCTTTGAACCGGCATTGGATTATGTGGTCACTAAAATCCCGCGCTGGCCCTTTGATAAGTTTGAATCAGCCAACCGTACGCTTGGAACCCAGATGAAAGCAACCGGTGAGGTAATGGCAATCGGCAGGAACTTTGAGGAGTCATTGTTAAAAGCAATCCGTTCACTCGAAGCAGATGTGACTCATCTCTCATTAAAAAATGCTAGTGAAATTGATGATGAGCTTCTTGAAAAGCGCATTCGGAAGGCTGGAGATGAAAGGTTGTTTTATCTGGCGGAGGCGATCAGAAGAGGTGTAACGATCGAGACGCTTCACAGCTGGAGCCAAATCGACCTGTTCTTCCTTTACAAATTAGAGAGATTAATAGCTTTTGAGATCGAGGTTACAAGCAGTCCATTTGATGAAGAGACAGCGAAAAAGGCAAAACAGAAAGGTTTCTCCGATAAAGTCATCGCAAAACTGTGGGGAACAGATGAAATTTCTGTATATCAATGGCGTATCGAGAAGGGGATCCTGCCTGTATTTAAAATGGTTGACACATGTGCAGCAGAATTTGAATCCGAAACACCATATTTCTATAGCACCTATGAAGAGGAAAATGAATCAGTTGTAACTAGCAGACCTAGTGTCATCGTGCTTGGATCTGGGCCTATCCGTATCGGCCAGGGAATTGAGTTCGACTATGCCACAGTCCACTCTGTAAAAGCAATAAAGGAAGCGGGCTATGAAGCGATCATTGTCAACAATAACCCGGAAACCGTATCAACAGATTTCAGCATCTCTGACAAATTATATTTCGAACCGCTGACAATCGAGGATGTCATGAACATTATCAATCTTGAAAAACCGATTGGTGCTGTCGTCCAATTTGGCGGGCAGACAGCGATCAATCTGGCATCAAAGCTGGTCGAAAGAGGCGTGAAAATCCTTGGAACAAGCCTGGAGGATTTGGACCGCGCAGAAGACAGGGACAAATTCGAACATGCTCTTTCCGACCTCAATATCCCGCTGCCAAAGGGCAAGACGGCAATGTCAGTGGAAGAAGCAGCACATATCGCAGCAGAAATTGGTTATCCAGTACTAGTGCGGCCATCGTATGTACTCGGCGGCAGGGCGATGGAAATTGTCTATAAAGAAGCGGAATTGCTTCACTATATGAAGAACGCCGTTAAAATCAATCCCGAATATCCCGTGCTGATTGACCGTTACCTTACAGGGAAAGAAGTAGAAGTAGATGCGATTTCTGACGGGGAAAACGTGCTGATTCCGGGAATCATGGAGCATATCGAACGTGCAGGAGTCCATTCAGGTGATTCAATCGGTGTCTATCCGCCTCAAAGCCTGAGCGAGAATGTAAAACAAAAGCTGGTTTCCTACACGATGGATCTTGCAAGGGGATTGAATATCGTTGGTCTCCTGAACATTCAATACGTCATATGCAATGAGGAAGTCTATGTGCTTGAAGTGAACCCACGCTCGAGCAGAACCGTTCCTTTCCTGAGCAAAATTACGGAAGTGCCGATGGCAAAAATCGCTACAAAGGTAATTCTCGGGCAAAGTCTGAAAGCCCAGGGGTATGAATCAGGACTTGTCCCGGAACAACAGGGTGTATATGTGAAGGTGCCGGTCTTCTCCTTTGAAAAGCTGCGCAGGGTTGATATCACACTTGGACCGGAAATGAAATCAACCGGCGAGGTCATGGGCAAGGACACTACATTGGAAAAAGCGCTGTATAAAGGGATGATCGCAGCAGGAATGAAAATCAAGCAATATGGGACAGTCCTGCTGACAGTTGCCGATAAGGATAAGGAAGAAGCAGTATCACTGGCTAAAAGGTTCGCTAATATTGGCTATCAGCTAATGGCCACTGAGGGAACTGCACAGTACCTGAATCAGGCGGGAGTAAGGGTAGAAACAGTTGGGAAAATCGGTTCCGAGGGTGAGGATTTAATCGATGTCATCCGCGGAGGCAAAGCACAGTTTGTCATCAATACCCTTACAAAAGGAAAGCAGCCTGAACGGGATGGATTCCGGATTCGCCGTGAATCTGTAGAAAATGGGGTACCATGCTTGACCTCGCTGGATACAGCGGAAGCCATCCTGCGTGTCATTGAATCCATGACATTCTCGGCAGAAGCCCTGGCACCGATGGAGGCAAAAAAAGCAGGTGTCCTTATATGATCAGGCAAGAGAACTGCACGATTGTGAGCAACAGGCAAATCGCTGAAAATATTTATGAGCTGCTGCTGCGAGGGGAAATTACAAGCAGCATGAGTGCACCAGGTCAATTCGTGCATGTGAAAGTCGGAGCAGGCATTGATCCGCTCCTACGCAGGCCGATCAGCCTGGCTGGAATTAATCAGGATGAAAAGACATTTACACTCATATATCGCAAGCAGGGAAGAGGAACTTCTCTGCTTGCTGATAAAACAGCAGGGGATGCAGTTGATATACTTGGGCCTCTGGGTAATGGGTTTCCTGTGGAAGCAGCCGCATCTGGCATGACTGCTGTCCTCGTTGGTGGAGGAGTCGGAGTTCCGCCAATGTTTGAACTGGCAAAACAGCTTTCGGGAAAAGGAATAAAAGTCATCAGCATCATCGGCTTCCAATCTGCCGCCAATGTTTTTTATGAAAATGAATTAGAAAGATTCGGCGAAGTGTACGTGGCGACGGCCGATGGATCCTATGGCAGAAAAGGCTTTGTTACTGACATTCTTGGAGAAATCCATGCTGATGTTGTGTACGCCTGTGGACCTACGCCGATGCTTAAAGCAATCGAAGCAGGCAACTATGCTTCTAAAACCTATTTATCCCTGGAAGAACGTATGGGGTGTGGAATCGGGGCTTGCTTCGCATGTGTATGCCACACCCAGGAGGATCCGCAAGGCTTCAGCTATAAAAAGGTATGCAGTGACGGGCCTGTTTTCAAGGCAGGGGAGGTAGTATTATGAGTTCAATAAGTATTCAGCTTCCAGGTTTGAATTTTAAAAATCCAGTCATGCCTGCTTCCGGATGCTTTGGCTTTGGAAGGGAATTCAGCCAGCTTTATGATCTTAGCCTGCTAGGGGCAATCATGATTAAAGCAACCACACCTGAACCGCGCTTTGGCAATCCAACCCCAAGGGTGGCTGAGACATCAGGCGGGATGCTTAATGCAATCGGACTCCAAAACCCCGGTCTCGAGAAGGTGTACCAAGAGGAGCTGCCCTGGCTGGAGCAATTTGAAGTACCGATTATTGCAAACGTTGCGGGATCAACAGAGGAGGATTACATAGCAGTTGCCAAAAAGCTTTCCGAGGCTCGCAATGTCCATGCACTTGAACTGAATATTTCCTGTCCGAATGTGAAAACAGGAGGCATTGCATTTGGAACTGACCCGGAGATGGCGAAGAACCTTACTAAGAAAGTGAAGGAAGTATCCCGAGTCCCGGTGTATGTGAAGCTTTCCCCTAATGTAACTGACATTGTCAAAATAGCCAAGGCAGTTCAAGACGGCGGGGCAGACGGTATTACGATGATTAACACTCTTCTTGGTATGAGGGTTGACCTTGCCACAGGGAATCCAATTCTTGCGAATAAAACGGGTGGGTTGTCTGGTCCAGCTGTAAAGCCGGTAGCAATCAGGATGATCTATGAAGTCAGCCAGCATGTTTCAATTCCAATCATCGGAATGGGCGGAATCCAGACCGCAGAGGATGTTATCGAGTTCTTCCTGGCAGGTGCAAGTGCAGCTGCAGTGGGTACACAGAATTTCATTGATCCATTTGTCTGCCCGAGTATTATCGAAGAACTTCCTGAAATTCTTAAGAGTCTAAGGGTTGACCATATTTCTGAATTAACAGGGAGGAGCTGGAAAAAGCATGAAAGACTCGCTTATTATCGCCCTTGATTTTCCAAATAAGGCTGAAGTAATGGAGTTTTTAAAACCGTTTGAACACGAGCAGCTTTTTGTAAAAGTCGGTATGGAGCTATTTTATTCAGAAGGACCAGCCATTCTCGAAGAGTTGAAATCTCGCAACCACAAAATCTTCCTGGATTTAAAACTCCATGATATTCCGAATACAGTTAAAAGTGCGATGAAGGCAATAGCCGGCCACGGATGTGACTTGGTCAATGTCCATGCTGCCGGGGGAGCGGACATGATGGCTGCGGCTCTCGAAGGGCTCGAATCCGGAACTGCCTCTGGCAGTAAGCGGCCATACTGCATTGCTGTTACACAGCTGACAAGTACAACAGAAGAGCAGGTCCGTGATGAACAGCTAATCGGCGTTCCGCTATTTGATTCCGTTAAGAACTATGCCGAGCTTGCAAAAAAATCCGGTCTCGATGGTGTGGTATGTTCACCTCAGGAAGCTGGAAGGATCCATCAGAAATTGGGTGCGGAATTCCTGACTGTCACACCGGGAATCAGACCTGCAGGCAGTGAGCTTCAGGATCAAAAAAGAACGGCAACACCTAATTTTGCAAGAGAACAGGGCATCTCAGCGATTGTCGTTGGCAGGCCGATCACCCGTTCTGAAAATCCGCTGGAAAGCTATTTAAATATCAAAAATGAATGGAAGGGTGTTTTTAAATGAAAAAAGAAGTAGCAGGAGCATTGCTTGAAATAGAAGCTGTTAGCTTGCAGCCGGATGCGCCATTTACCTGGTCATCTGGACTGAAATCCCCCATTTATTGTGATAACAGGCTGACATTATCTTATCCTGAAGTGCGCAGGAAAGTAGCTGCGGGCTTGAGCCAGCTAATTAAAGAAAAATTTCCGGAAACCGAAGTCGTGGCAGGAACCGCCACAGCGGGCATTCCGCATGCTGCCTGGGTAGCCGAACTAATGAACCTGCCGATGAGCTATGTACGCTCAAAAGCCAAGGGGCACGGCAAAGGCAACCAGATCGAGGGAAGAATTCTGCCGGGGCAGAAGGTTGTGGTTGTAGAGGATTTGATTTCAACCGGCGGCAGTGTGATTGAAGCAGTCCAGGCATTGCGCAGCGCTGGCTGTGAAGTGCTCGGAGTTGTTTCCATTTTTACATATGAGCTTGAAAAAGGTGAGCAGCAGCTGAAGACGGCAGATATAGAGGCATATTCATTGACTGATTTCACCACGCTTGCAAATGTTGCAGAGGAAAAAGGGTTAATCTCAAAAGAAAATCTGGATAGCCTGGCAGAATGGAGAAAGAACCCTGCAGAGTGGGGACTTGCTAATAAAACGTTATAAAATGCAAAAATGCAGCCGTAATGGCTGCATTTTTGCGATTATAGACGAGGTTTCTAGATTAATTTAATACGGTTATGCCAGAAGAACTTTGTTTATTCCGGAAAACCAGGATTATATTCCGGAAAAGCACCATTTTATTCCGGAATTAAGCAATATTTTCCGGAAACCACTGAAATTGAAAACCCGCTTGAATTTATTCAGGCGGGTAAAAAATATTTATTGTTTCAATTTCAAAATCAAATCTTCATCAGGAGTGACATATACGGTCTGCTGCTGTTCATATATTACAAAACCGGGTTTCGCACCAGAAGGTTTCTTGACATGGCGAACCTTTGTGAAATCTACAGGCACAGAGCTGGAGCTGCGTGCTTTGCTGAAATAAGCAGCAATCTGCGCTGCTTCAAGAATTGTTTCCTCAGACGGCTCTTTGCTGCGGATGACGACATGGGACCCTGGTATGTCCTTAGTGTGCAGCCAGATTTCATCACGTGCCGCCACTTTATTCGTCAAATAATCATTTTGTTTATTGTTTTTTCCAACGATGATTTCGGTTCCGTCTGATGATTGATATTTTTCAAGTACAGGTTTAAGGTTTTGTTTGTTCTTATTTGATTTTTTCTGGCGGGCCCGAATATATCCGCCTTCAATAAGTTCTTCGCGTATTTCTTCTAGATCTTTAGGCGACGCTGCTTCCACCTGCTGTAAAAGCCCTTCGAAATAAGCGGCTTCTCCTTTGGCTAGTTCAATCTGTTCCATCACGATGCTGACTGAATTCTTCGCTTTTTGATATTTTGTAAAATATTTTTGGGCGTTTTCGGAAGGCGTTTTCCTTGGATCCAGTGGAATCGTGATGGATGCTCCATCTTCATCGTAGTAATTGACTACAGTGATTTCCTTCATTCCTTTTTGCGCCATAAAAATATTTGCTGTCAGTAGCTCACCATATAATTGAAATTGCTCAGCTTTCTTTGCATCATCTAATGTCGATTCAAGCTTCTTGATTTTTTTCTCGTTTTTCTCTTTTTCATTGATAATCAGCCTCTCCAGGTCATTCCCCTGCTGTTTGACCCGATCGCGCTCAGCCTTTCCAAAGTAATAGCGGTCGAGAAGGCTGCTCAGCGAATCATACAATTTTATTTCGCCTTTCAGATGCAAAAGCGGAAGGAGGTAAAACGCTTCCTTATTTGTTCCATATGTTATCGCTGGGGCATAATCATGATTTTTAATTTGTGACATCATATCGATGAAGGCATTCGGAAGTGTCGTCCGGTTAGCTAGCCCTGCTTTAAATACAATTTCCTTTGCAAGGATTGGCGAAATGCCGGCAAAGCTGGCAACAAGCTGCTTATCGAGATTGCCGGAGTTGAAGTCAATCGATCTCAAAACATCTTCCTCAATTGCATCCAATGGATTCAGCTTCTCCTGCTGAGGAGGCATGATATATTCCTGTCCCGGCATGATGGCACGGTGGGTATTGACCGCAAAGGAGACATGCTTGATGCTGTCCAGAATGACATTCCTGCTTTTATCCACAATGATGATATTACTGTGGCGGCCCATGATTTCAACTATGAGCTGTTTGTAGGAGATATCGCCGATTTCATTCCTTCCTTTTACTTCAAAAATGATCATCCGGTCAAGTCCTGCCTGTTTGATATCTTCAATAATGAAACCTTCAAGGTGCTTCCTTAGAAGCATGCAGAACATTGGCGGTTCATTAGGATTATCATATTGTTCATTGGTAATTTGCACCCTTGCATAGCTTGGGTGTGCCGAAAGCAATAATTTATGGTTAACACCATTTGCTCTAACGGCCATAATCACTTCGTTTTTATATGGCTGGTGGATCTTATTGATCCGGCCCCCTTTTAAAAGTGAATTAAGCTCATGTGTAATTGCTCTTGTAAATAATCCATCAAATGACATATGTAAAACATCCTTTATTTTTATATCTTGCTAAATGCATTATTCCTGCGAATTCCGATATTGACCGTAACTCTAACTTTTTTTATGTGTCCAGCTCGGACGGCAGGACATCCTAGTCAGGTGAGTGCCGCAGGACGCGGCATCCACGAGCGTGGCTTTTCTTTTTGTCCAGCTCCAGGCGCCATCGGCTCGAGTCATAAGCCAATCCGTCTAAAAGGTTAAAGAGCAACCTTCTAGCCGGCTCGTCTTATGCTTGTCGGGACTGACCAAGGCGTTTCCGCGACGGACAGGATGTCCTAGTCAGGCGAGTGCCGCAGGACGCGGCTGTTACGAGCGTGGCTTTTCTTTATATATTAGCATTTTTTTGGACAGGGCTGAATAAGCTTTCTTTAGAGTAGGACAAACAAGGAGGAAGTGTGATGGCCCCATGAAGTTCCATGAGATGAATGAAACAGAAATAGCAAGTGTCTTAAGAACAGATTTTACAGAAGGTTTGGATGAAAAGGAAGTAAAAAGCAGACGTGAACAGCATGGGTATAATGCGTTAGCCGAGGGTGAAAAGCAATCGGCGCTATTGTTATTCTTCGCCCAGTTCAAGGATTTTATGGTGCTGGTACTTCTTGCGGCAACATTGATTTCTGGACTTTTAGGCGAGATGGTCGATGCGATCGCGATTATAGCGATTGTGCTGGTGAATGGTATATTAGGCTTTTTCCAGGAGAGGAAAGCTGAAAAATCACTAGATGCATTGAAAGAGCTGTCGGCGCCGCAGGTCCATGTCCTCCGTGATGGGGGCTGGGTAAAGGTTCCTTCAAAGGAAATCGTGCCTGGCGATATATTGAAGTTCACCTCAGGTGACAGGATTGGCGCAGATATTCGCTTAATTGAATCGAAAAGTCTCGAGATTGAAGAATCTGCGTTAACCGGTGAATCTTTGCCGGTGCAAAAAAACACCAGCCCCCTGAGGATTCCGAATCCAGGATTAGGGGATATGGACAACATGGCATTCATGGGCACCATGGTCACGAGAGGAAGCGGAGTCGGTGTCGTTGTCGCAACAGGCATGAAGACCGCGATGGGCCAAATCGCTGATTTGCTTCAAACAGCAGAAGCGCAGGAAACTCCATTGCAGCGCAGGCTGGAGCAATTGGGGAAGATCCTGATCACGGCAGCGCTGTTCCTGACTTTACTGGTAGTAGGGATTGGTGTGCTTCAGGGACATGATTTATACACGATGTTCCTCGCGGGGGTCAGCTTGGCGGTTGCGGCTATTCCAGAGGGGCTTCCGGCAATCGTTACAGTCGCATTATCGCTGGGTGTCCAGAGGATGATCAGGAAGAATGCCATCGTCCGGAAATTGCCGGCAGTAGAGACACTCGGCTGCGCATCAGTCATTTGTTCTGATAAAACTGGAACAATGACACAAAACAAAATGACAGTCACTCATCTTTGGAGCGGCGGAAAGACATGGACAGTCGATGGAGTAGGCTATTCTCCAGCCGGTTCCTTTTACCATAAAGGCAACGATATTAACCCTCAGTCAGAAAAGTCTCTCCAACAGCTGCTGACGTTCGGCATGCTGTGCAATCATGCAGAAATTATTGAAAAAGAAAATGAATATGCCATCGATGGAGATCCAACTGAAGGTGCATTACTGGTTGCTGCGATGAAAGCAGGATACAGAAGGCCGAACCTTCTCAGCCAGTTCGAAGTGATTAATGAATTTCCCTTCGATTCACAGCGGAAAATGATGAGTATGATCGTTAAGGATAAAAACGGGCGAAAGTTCGCTGTCGTAAAGGGTGCACCTGATGTACTGATCGGCTTGAGTGAATCCATCCTGTGGGATCAAAGGCAGCAAATCCTGACAAAGGAGCTTTCAGCAAAGGTCCAGGCAGCAATCGATGAGCTGGCAGGAAATGCGCTGCGTACGATCGCTATCGCATTTAAGCCCATTGCTGACAGTACAGTTGTGCTGCATGAAAATGAAGCTGAAAAGGGGCTTACCTTCATAGGGTTGCAGGGCATGATTGATCCGCCTCGCCCTGAGGTGAAAACAGCTGTAAAAGAATGCAATGATGCAGGAATCAAAACTGTTATGATCACGGGAGACCATGTAATTACTGCTAAAGCGATTGCTGAACAGCTAGGGATCCTAACAAAAGGAAGCAAGGTAATCGATGGCAAAAGATTATCGGAAATGTCAGTGTCAGAGCTTGAGGATGTAGTTGACGAAGTATCTGTTTTCGCCCGAGTTTCTCCTGAGCATAAACTCAAGATTGTCAAGGCGCTCCAAAATCGAGGCCATATTGTAGCGATGACCGGAGACGGGGTCAATGATGCTCCTGCTATAAAGGCAGCGGATATAGGAGTCGCTATGGGGATCACTGGGACAGACGTAGCGAAAGAAGCGTCATCACTGGTATTGCTGGATGACAACTTTGCTACTATTAAAGCAGCGATAAAGGAAGGGCGCAATATCTATGAAAATATCAGAAAATTCATCCGCTATCTGCTTGCATCAAATGTAGGCGAAATCCTGGTGATGCTTTTTGCCATGATCCTCGGCCTACCGCTTCCTTTGGTGCCGATTCAGATCCTTTGGGTGAATCTGGTTACAGATGGACTGCCAGCTATGGCGTTGGGACTGGACCAGCCTGAGGAAAATGTCATGAAGCGTCCGCCAAGGCACCCTAAAGAAGGTGTATTTGCAAGAGGGCTTGGATGGAAAGTCATTTCGCGAGGATTCTTGATTGGTTTGACTACGTTGCTTGCCTTTATCATTGTCTACAACAGGAATCCTGATGAACTCGCTTACGCCCAGACAATCGCGTTCGCTACTCTTGTCATGGCCCAGCTTATCCATGTTTTTGACTGCAGGAGCGAAAAATCGGTATTTGCCCGGAATCCTTTTGGCAATAAATATCTTGTCTGGGCAGTCATATCTTCATTGGTCATGGTGCTTGCAGTAATCTACTCTCCAGCACTTCAGCCGATTTTCCATACAGTTGCGATCATGCCTTCTGATTGGCTGTTGATCCTGGGATTATCTGCTGTTCCTACATTTTTGCTTGCCGGAACATTTTTTGCAAGAAAAACAAAAAGAAATATGATATAATCCGTTAGGTAATAGAGAAGGCTCTATTGCCTTTCTTTTTTTTTTGCTATGTTAATACTAGGAAGTTGATTTCGTTACTGGCATACAATCAGCAGGGTAATAGAATCATCATGCCTTAACAGAGCCCTTTACTATAAATCCTTCATTTTTCTAAAACTCGACTTTTTATAGAGATTGGATGTGTCTGAATTGGTCGTCAGTATGACTGGTTTTGGAAGGAGTAAAGCGGAATCAGACCGGCTGAGTGTAACGGTTGAGGTGAAAACCGTCAACCACCGGTTTTGCGAATTCCATATCCGCATGCCGCGGCAGCTCCTGAAAACAGAAGATAAAATAAAAAAGAAGCTTGGCGAGCATATAAAAAGAGGGAGAGTTGAAGTATTCGTAACTTTGGAGGGTGAAGGTGCAGTAAGCCGCAGTGTACATATAGACTGGCAAGCCCTGGACGAGTTTGTCCATCACATATCTGAAATCAGGACTAGATATGGCATTTCCGGTGAAATCGAACTTAAGAATTTGTTAAGCCGGGATGAAATCATCCATATCGAAGAAAAAGAGACGGATCATGATGAATTGGAGCAGCTGGTTTTGAATGCTATTGAGGATGCAGCAGGCCAGCTCGTGAGAATGCGGCAGCTTGAGGGGTCTGCCCTGGAAAAAGATGTGTCACAGCACATTGAGCTGTTGAAAAGGAATATCGAGAGCGTCAGAAAATATGCCCCTGATGTGATTGAGCAATATAGGGACAGGCTGAACAAGAGGATGGCTGAGCTTTTAGGCAGCCAGGCGGATGAAGACAGGATCCTCTCTGAAGTTGCTTTTTTTGCTGACAAAGCTGATATCAGTGAGGAATTGACCAGGCTGCAAAGCCATATCGGCCAATTTTCAGAAATCCTTAAGGAGAATGACCCTCTTGGCAGAAAGCTTGATTTTCTGCTTCAGGAAATGAATCGGGAAGTCAACACGATAGGATCCAAAGCAAATGATTCAAGAATTGCAAGAGAAGTTGTCGAAATGAAAAGTCTCCTTGAAAAGGTTAAAGAACAAGTTCAGAATATAGAATAGCGTTTAGAATGGGCCTCACAGGGCCAAAATAAATAACTGATGATTGGGGGACCATCATGGCAATAAAGCTTATAAACATAGGCTTCGGCAATATCGTATCAGCAAACAGGATCATTTCTATCGTCAGTCCTGAATCCGCGCCCATAAAAAGAATCATCCAGGATGCGCGGGATAGAGGGTCTTTAATAGATGCTACATATGGAAGAAGGACAAGAGCTGTAATCGTAATGGACAGTGACCATGTCATTCTTTCTGCGGTCCAGCCGGAAACTGTGGCGCACCGCTTGAATGACAGGGAAGATATTATTGATGAAGGGTAGGACTTTTTAATGCAGGAAAAAGGATTGTTGATTGTTCTTTCGGGGCCATCCGGAGTTGGCAAGGGAACCGTACGCAAGGAATTGTTTTCACAGCCGGATACCGCTTTTGAATATTCCGTTTCTGCCACTACGAGGCTGCCTCGTGAGGGAGAAGTGAACGGGACAGATTATTTCTTCAAATCCAGGGAAGAATTTGAAGAGATGATTAAACAGGACCAGCTGCTGGAATATGCAGAATTCGTCGGCAACTATTATGGTACGCCTGTCGAGTACGTACGGGAGACACTTGATGCTGGAAAGGATGTATTCCTCGAGATTGAAGTCCAGGGAGCAAGCCAGGTCCGCAGCAAGTTTCCAGAAGGCCTGTTCATTTTCCTTGCGCCGCCTAGCCTTTCAGAGCTTGAAAATCGCATTGTTACAAGAGGAACTGAAACAGAAGACATCATCAAGGGCAGAATGAGAGCTGCAAGAGAAGAAATTG
Source organism: Mesobacillus sp. (assembly GCF_057785455.1). NCBI lineage: Bacteria > Bacillati > Bacillota > Bacilli > Caryophanales > Bacillaceae > Mesobacillus > Mesobacillus sp. Next base: position 91,388 of record NZ_JBYNSB010000038.1, on the reverse strand, counting down.
AAATGATGGAATTGTATGATTATGTTGTTGAGAACGACCAGGTGGAAAAAGCCGCTGAGCGCGTCAAGGCAATTGTCGTAGCTGAGCACTGCCGCAGGGAACGGGTTCAACATCGCTATAAAAAAATGCTGGAGGTAGATTAAATGCTTTATCCTTCTATTGATTCTTTAATGACAAAGATTGATTCAAAATATTCGTTGGTTTCAGTTGCTGCCAAGCGCGCTCGCAGCATGCAGGTGCATATGGATGCAAAACTGGATAAGTATGTTTCACACAAATTCGTCGGCAAGGCGCTTGAGGAAATCAACGCTGAAAAGCTTCACTTTAAAACAGCTGCAAGCCACGAAGAGCTGAATATTAACGAGTAATCATCAATAACAACCTATTTATTGGGTTGTTATTTTTTTGTTTGGCGCTTAATTTGGCTGTTGATTTCCGTTTCAGGCGCTTCGCTTTTTTGTCTGCTATCCCCTTGAAGATGACAGTGATCATCCTGTTTTCATGCTTAATTTCTGAAAAAATGTTATAGTTCAATCATAATAATGATAGTTAGTGTACAATGGGGGTTCTCTGACATGCTGAACGGTAAAAAAATCTTGCTTTGTGTAACAGGCGGCATCGCTGTGTATAAGGCAGCAGCTCTTACAAGCAAATTGACGCAGGCTGGGGCGGAAGTGAAAGTCATACTGAGTGAATCAGCTGCTAAATTTGTTACTCCTCTTACTTTTCAGGCGCTATCCCGCAGCGAGGTCTATACAGATACATTCGATGAAAAGCATCCGGAAAAAATCGCGCACATCCATCTGGCTGACTGGGCTGATTTAATCCTGCTTGCGCCTGCGACTGCTAATATAATTGGCAAGCTTGCAAATGGGATTGCTGACAATATGATTTCAACAACCTTGCTTGCGGCAACCGCACCAGTGTGGGTCGCCCCGGCAATGAATGTGCATATGTACAGCCATCCCGCAGTGATGAAAAATATGGATATACTAAAAAGCTTTGGCTATGAATTTATCGAGCCAGGGGAAGGCTATCTTGCCTGTGGCTATACAGGCAAAGGGCGGCTCGAGGAACCTGAAACGATCGTCGAGCGGGCAATTGAATTTTTTCATAAGGCTGACAGTGAATTGAAGGGCAAGACTGTCTTGATTACGGCGGGCCCTACAAGAGAGAAAATTGACCCAGTCCGCTTTTTGACAAACCATTCCTCGGGGAAAATGGGCTATGCGATTGCTGCAGAAGCAGTGAAGATGGGGGCCAGGGTCGTTCTTGTTTCAGGCCCAGTCCAGCTAGAGCCTCCCAAGGGTCTGGAGTTTGTATCCGTCGAAAGTGCGGAGGATATGTATCAGGCTGCCCTGGAGAATTTCGAACAGGCTGACGTAATCATCGGAACAGCAGCTGTTGCCGACTATCGCCCTAAATATGTTTATGAAGAGAAAATGAAGAAAAAAGACGGTGACAATGTACTGGAGCTAGAGCGGACCAAGGATATTCTCTTGGAGCTTGGAAAAAGGAAAACAAAACAGGTTGTCATTGGCTTCGCTGCCGAAACGACCAATGTGGAGGAGCATGCAAAAGGCAAGCTGGTAAAGAAAAATGCCGATATGATAGTCGCGAATGATGTAAAGCAGGAGGGGGCCGGCTTTGGCACGGACACCAATATCGTCACCATCTATAAAAAGGATGGCACTGCTATAAAGCTTCCTTTAATGGCAAAAACAGAGGTTGCAAGAAACCTCCTTTCTGAAGTGATCAAGCTTCTTAAAAAGGATGAACGCGAATGAATATAGCTAATGTGATTGTCGATGTTCCTGCAAAGCAGACAGACAAAACCTTTGACTATAAAATCCCCGAAAAGTATAAGAATGTCATCAGGCCAGGAACAAGGGTCATCGTTCCTTTTGGTCCACGTAAAATACAAGGGTTTGTAACCGGGCTGAAAAACGAATCAAGCTTTTCGAAATTGCGTGAAATTGTCGAGCCGCTGGACCTGACTCCGGTACTCAATGGAGAGCTTCTGGAGCTGGGGGAATGGTTAACTGAGCATACGTTAAGCTATAAAATTTCTTCTTACCAGGCGATGCTGCCAGCTGCTTTAAAAGCGAAATATGAAAAGAAAATAGTCCTGGCAAAAGGTGCCGGTCTAGATGAGGTCCATCAAAGTCTTAAAGAGCTATTCATGGAAAATCAAGAAATTAAGTGGGAAGATGCAGTGGCCAAGGGACTGGTCGGACAGCTCCACAAGGAAGCAGCCGAAGGAAGGATTGAAGTCATCTATCAGGTTAAGGACCGTGTGCGCAAAAAGCTGCTGAAGCATGTGTATCCAGCTTTTGATGCCGAAAAGCTAAAGGAAGCAAGAGATAATTTAAGCGCACAGGCATCCGGACAGCAGGCATTGGTTGATTACTTTTTGGATAGTCCTGAGCCAGTTGAACAAAGAACGATTCTTTCAAACCTTGGAATTTCACAGGCTTCCATCAATTCACTTGTGAAAAAAGGTATTTTAAGGGTAGAAGAATTAGAGGTTTACAGAGACCCCTATGCCGAGCGTGAATTTGCAAGAAAAACGGCTCTCACTCTTACAGCGGAGCAGGAAAATGCGATTGCCCCGGTATTGGCTTCCATTGAGGAAGACCGCCATGAAGTGTTCCTTCTATATGGAGTTACTGGCAGCGGCAAAACAGAGATTTATCTTCAATCCATCCAGGAGGTACTGGGAAAAGGGAAGGAGGCAATTGTGCTCGTTCCTGAAATCTCGTTAACCCCGCAGATGGTCACCCGCTTCAAAGAGCGCTTTGGGGATTTGGTTGCCGTCATGCACAGCGGCCTTTCTGCTGGAGAGAAATACGATGAATGGCGAAAAATACAGCGCAAGGAAGTAAAAGTTGTGGTAGGTGCAAGATCAGCCATCTTTGCTCCTTTTGAAAATATCGGAATCATCATCATTGATGAGGAGCATGAAACAAGCTACAAACAGGAAGAAAACCCAAGATATCATGCGAGGGATGTGGCAATCCACAGGGCAAAAAACTATAACTGCCCTGTTATACTGGGAAGTGCGACTCCATCATTAGAATCGTTTGCGAGAGCGCAGAAAGGACGATATACCCTCCTGTCGCTGCCGAAAAGGATGAATAATCAGGCCCTGCCGACAGTGGAAATCGTCGATATGCGGGAGGAGCTGAGGACAGGTAACCGCTCCATGTTCTCTGTCAAGCTTTTTGAGAAATTAAAGAACCGTATTGAGAAAAAAGAACAGACAGTACTGTTCCTCAATAAGCGGGGCCATTCATCATTTGTCATGTGCCGGGACTGCGGATATGTGATGAACTGTCCTCACTGTGACATTACGCTGACTTACCATCGTTATAATGAACAAATGAAATGCCACTACTGTGGACATGAAGACAGGGTGCCGGTCATATGCCCTGAATGTGACAGCGAGCATATCCGTTATTTTGGAACTGGAACCCAAAAGGTGGAGGAAGAGCTCCATAAGCTGCTTCCAGAAGCCAGAGTTATCCGCATGGATGTTGATACCACCGGACGAAAAGGGTCTCATGAAAAGCTGCTGACGGCCTTCCAGGAAGGGCAGGCAGACATTTTGCTAGGAACCCAGATGATTGCGAAAGGATTGGATTTCCCTAATATAACGCTTGTGGGTGTCTTATCCGCTGATACAATGCTTCATCTCCCTGATTTCAGGGCATCTGAAAAAACCTTCCAGCTTCTGACCCAGGTAAGCGGAAGGGCTGGAAGGCATCAGCTGCCCGGGGAGGTTGTCATCCAGACCTATACTCCAGAGCATTATAGTATCGAGCTCGCTGGTTCACAGGATTATGACCGGTTTTATCAGCAGGAGATGATGGTGAGGAAGGTGCATCAATACCCGCCGTTTTATTATCTGTCACTTGTTACTGTAAGCCATGAAGACCTGATGAAGGCTGTTTCAGTAACAGAGAAAATAGCTAAGTTCATCTCGTCCAGGCTTTCGAGGGAGGCTGTCGTTCTTGGGCCTGTTGCATCACCGATTCCTCGTATCAACGATAGATATCGATATCAATGTCTGATAAAATACAAAAAGGAACCTGAGCTGAACAATGCGTTAAAAGCAATACTTGATCACTACCAGCAGGAGACGGGCTCAGCTGGCCTTCAGATTTCTGTAGACCTGAATCCGTATATCCTGATGTAATCATAAGCAGTTTAGGAAGGACTCAGCCTTTTTCAATGAATGAGTTTACCGTAAAAGGCTATTGAACAAGCTAAAGATTAATGAATTATATAAAAGTATTTATGGAGGATTTATTTTGGCAATAAGAAAAATAGTAAATTATCCAGCAGCGATATTGGAACAGGAATGCCAGCCAGTAGAAGTATTCGATAAAAAGCTGGCCAAGCTGCTGGATGATATGTATGATACAATGATTGAATTTGACGGAGTAGGATTGGCTGCTCCGCAAATTGATATAGATAAGCAAATCGCCATTGTGGATATTGATGATGAGCACGGAACGATTGAAATGATCAATCCGGTTATCCTCGAAACCCGGGGCGAACAGACGGGACCTGAGGGCTGCCTGAGTTTCCCTGGATTATACGGTGAAGTTACCCGTCCGGATTATGTGAAAATCAAAGCCCAAAACCGCAAGGGAAAAACATATGAATTAGAAGCCGAAGAGTTTCTCGCAAGGGCCATTCTTCATGAGATCGATCATTTGCATGGTGTTTTATTTACATCCAAAGTATCAAGATATTTAGAAGAAGCTGAGTTAGAGGAGTTGGGCCAGGAATGACAAGAATAGTTTTTATGGGTACTCCCGATTTTTCTGTTCCTGTTTTAAGAAGGCTGATTGATGATGGATACGATGTTATTGCGGCAGTGACACAGCCCGACAGGCCAGTGGGAAGAAAACAGGTCCTGACCCCGCCCCCTGTTAAAGCTGAAGCGATGAAACATAATATCCCGGTTTATCAGCCGGAGAAAATTCGCCAGTCTGAAGAGCTAGAGCAAATTCTGGCCCTTAACCCGGATTTAATCGTAACAGCTGCTTTTGGGCAGATTTTGCCGAAACAGCTGCTGGAAGCGCCGAAGTTTGGCTGTATCAATGTCCATGCATCGCTGCTGCCGGAATTGCGAGGCGGAGCACCGATCCATTATGCCATCATTCAGGGCAAACAAAAAACAGGTATTACGATAATGTATATGGTAGAAAAGCTGGATGCCGGTGATATTCTGACACAGGTTGAAGTACCTGTTACGGAAACAGACACTGTCGGGACACTGCATGATAAAATGAGTGCTGCGGGTGCTGACCTGTTATCAGAAACAATACCAAAGCTTCTGAATGGGGAAATCACACCTACTCCGCAAAATGATGACGAAGCAACGTTTGCATGGAATATAAAGCGTGAGCAGGAGAAAATCGACTGGTCTAATAAAGGTACCGATATTTATAACCAGGTTCGCGGAATGAATCCATGGCCGGTGGCGTATACAACTTTTAACGGGGCTGCCATGAAGGTTTGGGCTTCGGAAAAGGCAAGCTATACCGGAAGCCACGAGCCAGGAACGATCATCAGGCTCGAGGAAGATGGCCTTGTAGTCGCCACTGGTGATGGAACAGCAGTTAAAATTACCCAGCTCCAGCCTGCAGGCAAGAAAAGGATGGACGCCAAGCAATTCTTGCTAGGTGCCGGTGCGGGAATCACACCTGGGCAAAAGTTAGGAGACAGCAATGAGTAACAAGAAGAATGTCAGGAATGCTGCAGTGCAGCTTTTGGAGACGATTGAAAAGAACCAGGCCTATAGCAATTTGCTGCTGAATAGCACGATTGAAAAGAATGAAATCAGCAAGGTTGATGTTGGGCTCCTCACTGAAATCGTCTACGGCACATTGCAGCGGAAGATGACCCTTGATTTTTATCTCAAGCCTTTCATTGAAAAAAACAAAAAGCTTCAGAGCTGGGTAGTCAATCTTCTTCGCATCACAGTTTATCAAATGGTATATCTTGATAAAATACCTGATAGAGCAGCTATTTTTGAAGCAGTTGAAATTGCAAAACGTCGTGGCCATAAAGGTATTGCCGGCCTTGTGAATGGGGTTCTGCGCAGTATCCAGAGAAATGGACTTCCTTCTTTAGATACAATTGCGGATCCTGCAGAAAGAATAGCAATCGAAACGAGCCATCCATTATGGCTGGTAAAAAGATGGATCAGCCAATTTGGCGAAGAAAAGACACGCGAAATGTGCGAGGTGAATCTGACTGCGCCACTTCAGACAGGAAGGGTCAATTTGACAAGGATTTCGCGGGAAGAATGCTTAAGCCTGCTTGAAGATGAAGGCTTCGAGGTAGAAGCGAGCCCAATCATCCCGGAAGCAATTAAATGTCTTCGCGGGAACCTAGCTTCATCCAAAGCTTTCAGCTATGGCTTATTGACGATCCAGGATGAGAGCTCTATGCTGGCAGCATACGCACTTGGCATTAAAGAGGAGGAGGTCATCCTTGATGCCTGTGCAGCACCTGGAGGGAAATCCTCACATATTGCCGAGAAGCTGGCGAACAGCGGCAAGGTAATTTCCCTTGATCTTCATGAGCATAAAGTAAAGTTGATTAAAAGTAATGCTGAGCGTCTCGGTCTTGAAAACATCCAAGCAATGAAAATGGACAGCAGGGAAGCAGGCGGGCATTTTGAGAAGGATTCAGTTGACAGGATCCTGGTGGATGCACCTTGCTCAGGGCTCGGCGTAATGCGGCGCAAGCCAGATATGAAATATACAAAGCAAGAAAAGGATTTATCACAGCTGCAGTCAATCCAGCTGAGCCTGCTCGAATCGGTCGCGCCGCTTCTTAAACGTGACGGCACTTTAGTATATAGTACATGTACAGTAGATAAAGAAGAAAATCAGGAAGTAATAGAAAAGTTTTTACAAAAGCATCAGGAATTCGAAGGAGTTATGGACCTTGCCGAGCGGATGCCTGAGGCAGTCAGACCTTTGATTAATGGTTATGATGTCCAGGTTTTGCCGCAGGACTTTGGCTCTGATGGATTTTATATTGCTTGTTTAAGAAAGAAGGTGGAATAACATGGAACAGGAAAAAACATCAAGAAAAAAGGCAGCAGAGGACACAGGAAAGAAGTCCATTTATTCACTTCAGCTTGATGAAATGAAAAATTGGCTGAAGGAACAAGATGAAAAACCATTTCGTGCAGAACAGATCTTTGACTGGCTGTACAAAAAAAGAGTGGCCACATTTGAAGATATGTCAAATCTTTCAAAGGGCTTAAGAGACAAGCTTGATGAGCATTTTGTGCTTACTACCCTTAGTACGATTGTCCAGCAGACTTCATCTGATGGCACAATCAAGTTTTTATTTGAATTGCATGATGGTGTTTCAATCGAGACAGTTTTGATGAGGCATGAGTATGGAAACTCCGTCTGTGTTACGACTCAGGTCGGCTGCAGAATCGGCTGCACGTTTTGTGCATCGACTCTTGGCGGATTAAAAAGAAACCTGGAAGCAGGAGAAATCGTTGCCCAGGTCGTAAAAGTACAACAGGCACTTGATGAAACAGACGAAAGGGTAAGCTCAATTGTCATCATGGGAATTGGTGAACCATTCGACAACTACGACAATATGCTTTCATTCCTGAAAATTGTCAATCATGAAAAAGGCCTTAATATTGGTGCTAGGCACATTACAGTGTCAACGAGCGGAATCATTCCGAAAATTTACGAATTTGCGGATGAAAACATGCAAATCAACTTTGCGATTTCCCTTCATGCACCAAATACTGAGCTGAGGAGCCGGCTTATGCCTATAAACCGCGCATACAAGCTTCCAGATTTAATGGATGCCGTGCGCTATTATGTTAATAAGACGGGCAGACGAATCAGCTTTGAATATGGGTTGTTCGGCGGTGTCAATGATCAGGTCGAACATGCAGAAGAGCTTGCGAACCTGGTGAAAGGTTTGAAGTGCCATATCAATTTGATTCCAGTTAACTATGTTCCTGAACGAGATTACGTAAGAACTCCAAAGAGCCAAATCTTCAAATTTGAACGGACACTGCGCGACCGTGGTGTAAATGTGACAATTAGAAGGGAACAAGGGCATGATATCGAAGCAGCTTGCGGACAACTTCGGGCAAAGGAAAGAAAAGAAGAGACGAGGTGAAAAGATGAAGGCTGTTTTCATGACAGACAGGGGAAAAGTTCGCCTGCATAATGAAGACAATGGCGGCATCTTTGCAAATCCTCACGGTCAGCGCCTAGCCATCGTAGCAGATGGCATGGGCGGCCACCGTGCAGGGGATGTTGCCAGTGACATGACGACCAATCATTTAAAAGGCCTTTGGGAAGCATCATCCAGAATACATACAGCAGAAGAAGCAGAAAATTGGCTGAAAGTATCGGTTCTAGAAGTGAACAAGCAATTATTCCAGCATTCCTTAAATCATTCAGAGTGCGAAGGCATGGGCACTACAATTGTCGCTGCGATTTGCACAGATCTTTTCGCAACGGTTGTCAATATCGGTGACAGCCGCTGTTATCTTATGAACGAATCAGGCTTTAAACAGCTGACTGAGGATCATTCACTAGTCAATGAACTTGTCCGTTCAGGCCAGATTTCAAGAGAGGACGCAGAACACCATCCGCGAAAAAACGTCCTGCTTCGGGCTCTGGGGACAGAAGAAAAAGTTGAAATGGATTTAAAAACGATTATTTTTGAAGAAGGCGATGTATTGCTGCTCTGCTCTGATGGCCTTTCTAATAAGGTAAGCCAGGATGAGATGGAAAGCATCATCACGACTGAATCCTCTTTGGAGGAAAAGGCAGAAGAGTTTATCAAAAGAGCCAACCAAAACGGCGGCGAAGATAATATTACTCTTGCAATCGTCGAATACCAGGAATTCAACGAGGGCAGGTGAAGAAAATGATCATCGGAAAACGAATCAGCGGCCGCTATAAAATTCTCGATATGATTGGCGGAGGCGGCATGGCCAATGTGTACCTTGCCCATGACATGATTCTTGACAGAGATGTAGCTGTCAAAATGCTTCGTCTTGATTTCGCAAATGATGAAGAATTTATCCGCAGATTCCATAGAGAGGCTCAATCAGCTACTAGTCTTGCACATCCTAATATTGTCAGTATCTATGATGTTGGTGAAGAGGACGGGCTATATTACATTGTGATGGAATATGTAGATGGTCAAACCCTGAAGCAATACATACAGCAGCATGCACCAGTACCAGTGCAGGAAGCGCTGGATATCATGAAGCAGCTGACTTCTGCTATTTCACATGCACATCATAATCATATTGTCCACCGGGATATCAAACCGCATAATATTTTAATTGACAATAAGGGTACAGTGAAAATTACAGATTTCGGTATTGCCATGGCCTTGAGCGCCACGAGCATCACGCAAACAAACTCAGTGCTCGGCTCTGTCCATTATCTATCTCCCGAACAGGCACGCGGAGGAATGGCCAATAAAAAGTCCGATATATATTCAATCGGTATTGTCATGTTCGAACTGCTTACTGGAAGGCTTCCGTTTTCCGGGGAATCAGCTGTCTCGATTGCGTTAAAGCATTTGCAATCCGAAACTCCATCTTTGAAAAGGTGGAATCCCCAAATACCGCAGAGCGTGGAGAATATCGTTCTAAAGGCAACTGCTAAAGATCCATTCCACAGATATGACAATGTCGATGATATGGAAGATGATTTAAGCTCAGCTCTCGATGCTGGCCGCATGAACGAGGAGAAATTCACCATTCCCGTGGATGTGGATGCAACAAAGGCAATTCCCGTCATCACAAATGACAGGCCATTTCATAACCTGGACGAAACGATTGTCAGGAATCAGCAAACAATGCCGCCTGAGTCCAAGAAAAAAAACAAGCCTGCTAAGAAAAAGAGAAAAATATGGCCTGTTTTACTGACACTGTTATTTTTGTTAATCGCAGCAGCAGGAATCGTTTTTGTCACAAAGGGACCTGACCTCTTTGGGCCAAAGGATGTCGAGGTACCTGATGTCAGCGGCATGGAACTTGAAGAGGCAGTAGCGGAACTGATGGCGGCAGGGTTTGCCATCGGCGAGCAGAAGGAACTGAGTGATGAGGAAGTGGAAGAGGGCTTCATCATCAAAACGAATCCTAAAGCCGGGAAAATGATCAAAGAAGGCAATGAGATCGACCTTTATATCAGCTCTGGTAAAGAGGAAATGGAATTGTCCGACTATCGAGGCAGACTGTATGATGATGTATACAGTTTGCTCGAGAGTAAAAATTTCAAGGACATCGAGAAAACAGAAGAACATGATGAAAACAGTGAGCCGGGGACAATTCTGGAGCAATATCCGCCACCAGGAGAATCGGTCATCCCTGAGGAAACAGTACTTGAATTCACGGTCAGCAAAGGGCCGGAATTGGTTACGCTGGATGATTTTAGCGACTATAACAAAAAAGCACGTCAGGTATATGAAGAAAACAATGGAATCAAATTTAATGTAACCGAAGAATTTAGTAATGACGTCCAAGAGGATCTGGTCATTTCTCAGGATCCTGCGCCAGGCACTCAGGTTAAAAAAGGCAGCCAGGTGAATATCGTGATCTCGAAGGGGATAGAGGAACTTCCAAAAAAGGTGAATCATGAATTTAATATAACTTATGATACAGCCATGGCTGGAAAGCCACAGAAGGTTCAAATTTATATTAGCGATTTAGATCATAATGACAATGTACCATCCTATGAATTTGATATTCTGCAAGACACAGCGTATTCGGTAGACTTCCGTATTGAGCCAGGGGGAGAAGCTTATTATAGAATCATGGTTGATGGCAAATCTATTGAAGAAAGTTCTATTCCTTATCCAACAGACTAACAGACAGGGAGTGTTGCTATGCCTGAGGGCAAAATCATTAAGGCATTGAGCGGATTTTATTATGTGACTAATGATGATGGCATTTTTCAATGCCGCGGACGTGGAGTATTCCGGAAGAACAAGATTACACCGCTGGTTGGCGATGAGGTCGTTTTCCAGGTTGAAAATGAAACTGACGGCTACATTCTTGAGGTTAGGGAACGGAAGAATGAGCTCGTCCGTCCGCCCATTGCAAATGTTGACCAGGCGATTCTCGTCTTTTCTGCGGTTGAGCCTGACTTCAGTACTGCTCTGCTTGACCGGTTTCTTGTTCTGATTGAGTATAATCATATCCAGCCCGTCATCTGCATTACGAAAATGGATCTGACGACTGAAGAACAAAAGGAGAGGCTCCAATCCTATGCAGCAGACTACCGGAAAGCAGGTTATGAGGTGATTTTTACATCCTCAGAAACTGCAGCGGGCCTGGAGGAGCTAGGCCCACATCTGGAAGGTAAGATCTCTGTATTCGCTGGGCAGTCAGGAGTAGGCAAGTCCTCACTCCTGAATGCCATCAGGCCAGATTTGGAATTGAAAACCGATGACATTTCCTCGCATCTTGGCCGCGGGAAACATACAACAAGGCATGTAGAGCTGATATCAATCAATAATGGACTTGTTGCTGACACACCTGGTTTCAGTTCCCTGGAATTCACAGAGATTGAAGCCGAGGAATTGAACTCTTGCTTTCCGGATATTGCAGAAGTGAGTGAGGGTTGCAAATTCCGGGGCTGCCTGCACATGGCCGAACCAAAATGTGCAGTCAAAGCAGGGGTGGAAGCAGGCGAGCTGCCAGAATATCGTTACGAGCACTATAAGGACTTTTTATTAGAAATAAAAGATAGAAAGCCGAGGTACTGAACCATGGTAAAAATAGCACCTTCAATCTTATCAGCAGACTTTGCTAGGCTTGGCGATGAAATCAAGGATGTCGAGCGAGGCGGAGCAGATTATATCCATGTGGATGTAATGGACGGCCATTTTGTCCCAAACATTACGATAGGACCGCTGATCGTCGAAGCCATCCGGCCAGTTACTCAATTGCCGCTGGATGTCCATCTGATGATCGAGAATCCCGACCAGTATATCGAAGCATTTGCAAAAGCCGGGGCGGATTATATTACTGTCCATGCTGAAGCCAGCAGGCATCTTCACAGGACAGTCCAATTAATAAAATCAACGGGTGTTAAAGCCGGGGTGGTCATCAATCCGGCAACCCCTGTAGAAGTACTGAAGCATGTCATTGAAGATATCGATCTCGTTTTGCTCATGTCAGTAAATCCTGGCTTCGGCGGGCAGAAATTCATCCCTTCTGTACTGCCGAAAATTAGGCAGGTCAAGGAGATGGCAAATGAGCTGAATCCTGGATTGGAAATCGAGATAGATGGCGGAGTGAATGAAGAAACAGCCAGACTATGCATTGAGGCAGGAGCAAATGTGCTAGTTGCCGGCTCAGCTGTTTTCAATAAAGAAGACAGGGCCGCGGCCATTGCCAGCTTAAGGTCCTGATAATAAAAGCCAGCCGACCACGGCTGGCTTATTTCAACTTTCTTTAGGGAGTTGTACTTTAAAGTTAAAGGAGATCAAAGCAATGATAATAAATCTGGTAGCCGGAGGACCTTTAAACCTGATTCCTGAATTCCGGCTATATGAGGGCAGCAAGGTATTATGGGTCGGAATAGACAGGGGTGTCTTCTACTTACTCAATGCTGGGATCAGGCCAGCGCTTGCATTTGGCGATTTTGACTCGGTTACAGAGCTGGAAATGGCTGAGATAGAAAAAGAAGTAACAGAGCTTAAAAAGTTTAAACCAGAAAAAGATGAAACGGATATGGAGCTTGCCCTCAATTGGGCTCTGACGCAAAATCCGGATTCAATCAGAATTTTTGGGGCAACAGGAGGAAGGCTCGACCACCTCATGGCTAATGTACAGCTATTAACCAAGCCTCTCAGCCTGAATACAAACATTCACACAGAAATCATTGATGCAAATAATATTTTATACATAAAAAATCCGGGCAGCTATGGAATTAAAAAAATAGAAGGCTTTAAATATGTTTCATTCCTTCCTGCATCGCCATCAGTCTCGGGATTGACACTTGAAAATTTCAAATACCCTTTAAATGAATGTCATATTCCGATGGGTTCGACACTATGTATTAGTAATGAACTTATTAGCAATCATGGTACTTTTTCATTTTCTGAAGGCATATTATTAGTCGTAAGGAGCAAGGATTGAAAGGTCTTTTGGAAAAAAGCTCTTTTAAAAAGCTCGCTGCTATTAAGCTGAATTTGATTTCTTGCAAAAGGATCATGAGAAAAGAGCAAATTCTGTTCATCCCGGAATATACTGTAGGGAGACAAAGAAAGACTGGTTTGCGAGAGATGGTGAGGAGGGACGGTATGAGGTTCTATACAATTAAACTGCCTAAATTCCTGGGCGGACTCGTACGTGCGATGTTAGGTGCTTTTAAAAAGGATTAATAAACATAAAGAAGATGAAGACAAAAAGTTTAGGCGGTTGGATTGGCACCCTGGAGCGGGGTGCTATTATTTTTGCACAAAGTTGGGAAGAATAAATTACGCAGGGAAATTGGAAATGGAAAGAAAAAAGGCATCCTCAAGGGATGCCGTGCAGTGCCGGTCATCAAAGCCTGTCCGGTCATCTGCAGTTTTTAATTAAACGCGCTCAACTTTACCTGATCTTAGAGCTCTTGTAGATACCCAAACACGCTTAGGCTTACCGTCTACAAGAATACGAACTTTTTGAAGGTTTGCACCCCAAGTACGCTTGTTAGCGTTCATTGCGTGGGAGCGTGCGTTACCAGAACGAGTTGATTTACCAGTTACTACACATTTACGTGGCATATGATTTCCCTCCTAACTGACAAAAGCTAAACTATTTTGTACTGCAAATGTTTGCATATCGTCAGAACTGCGAATGCAACAGGATAACCTTATTTCTGACATACTTTAATAATTTATCATAGAAATTTGCCATTTGCAATAGTTCTGGATAAAGCTATAAAGAAAAAAACCTTGACATATAGTAAAGATTCTTGCTGAATAATAAGGGGGCAGGGCAGAATAACTTTAAAAATTGACTGGCTTATAGTAAAATAACTGTAGCATATAGCTATTTTTCCAAAGGGGGAACGAGACATGTCCATCGAGCTAAAAACGAAGTACGGACAAATTGATATATCAAATGATGTCATTGCAACGATTGCGGGCGGTGCAGCAGTTGATTGTTACGGGATTGTCGGGATGGCTTCAAAGAATCAGATCAGAGACGGATTAACAGATATTCTGCGCAGGGAGAATTTCACTCGCGGAGTCATCGTTCGCCAGGAAAATGAAGAAGTACATATCGATATGTATATTATTGTGAGCTATGGAACGAAAATTTCCGAGGTTGCCCACAATGTCCAGTCAAAGGTGAAATATACCCTTGATAAAACAGTCGGGCTCGCTGTTGACTCGGTCAATATTTACGTTCAGGGAGTTCGTGTAACGAACCCGTAGTGAGGAGGAAAGATTTGTGTCTATTAAAGTTCTAGACGGAAAACGTTTTGCGGAGATGGTGATCCAGGGTGCCAATCATTTAGCTGCGAACGCCCAATATGTCGACGCGTTGAACGTCTTCCCTGTTCCTGATGGTGACACAGGAACAAATATGAATTTGTCAATGACTTCCGGAGCGAAGGAAGTAAAAAACAATGTACAGGAACATATCGGCAAAGTAGGGGCTGCCCTTGCAAAAGGTTTGCTGATGGGAGCGAGGGGAAACTCGGGTGTTATCCTTTCCCAATTGTTCCGTGGGTTTGCAAAGGCTATTGAACAAAAGGCAGCCGTCAATCCTGTGGAATTCGCTGCTGCGCTCCAGGCAGGTGTGGAAACTGCCTATAAAGCAGTAATGAAGCCAGTGGAAGGCACGATCCTTACGGTAGCGAAGGATGCTGCAAGGCATGCTGTTTCTGTTGCCAATAAACACGAAAGCCTTGAGGGACTGATGGAAGAATTACTTAAGGAGGCTAAGGCCTCACTTAACCGGACTCCAGACTTGCTTCCGGTATTAAAGGAAGTAGGGGTTGTCGATAGTGGCGGCCAGGGTCTCGTATTCGTATATGAAGGCTTCCTTGCAGTCTTGAAGGGGGAACAGCTTCCGGATTCTCCATCTGCCATGCCGAATATGAATGAGCTTGTTAGCGCTGAGCACCATAAGAGCGTTCAAAGCCATATGAATACTGAGGATATTGAATTTGGCTATTGTACAGAATTCATGGTCAGGCTCGAGGGGAAGGATACCTTCTCTGAAGAAAAGTTCCGTCAGGATTTGAGTGCGTATGGAGATTCATTGCTGGTCATCTCTGATGACGAGGTTGTTAAAGTACATATCCACTCGGAACAGCCTGGTGAAGTTTTGACATATGGGCAAAAATATGGAAACCTCATCAACATGAAGATCGAAAACATGCGCCAGCAGCACTCAAATATTGTTGGCGAACCGACAACGCCACTGCGCACAGAGGCAAACCAGCCTAAAAAGGTAAAGCAGGAGTACGGAATTGTAGCTGTATCAATGGGTTCCGGCATTGCTGAGCTATTCCGCAGCATCGGTGCAAATGTAGTGATTGAAGGCGGACAAACGATGAATCCTAGCACAGAGGATATTGTCAAAGCAATCAAGGAAGTAAATGCACGCAAAGTCATTATCCTTCCGAATAATAAAAATATCATAATGGCTGCTGAACAGGCTGCTGAGGTGTCTGAGGAGGAAGTAGTGGTTATTCCATCCAAGACTGTCCCTCAGGGAATGACGGCACTGCTTTCATTTAACCCTTCTGCAGAAAGCACTGCGAATAAAGAAGTGATGACAGAAGCAATGCAGCATGTTAAGACTGGTCAATTGACTTATGCGGTCAGGGATACAAGCATCGATGGCCTTGAAATCTCAACAGGAGATTTCATGGGGATTGCTGATGGCAAAATCGTCTTGAAAGATAAAGATAAAGTGCAGGCTGCCAAGGATCTGTTAAGCCAGATGCTGGATGAGGATTCCGAAATCCTGACCATCCTGAAAGGTGAAGACGCATCAGAAGAGGATGTAGACTCAATCGTTGACTTTGTAGAGAACGAATTTAAGGATGTGGAGGTTGAAGTCCACAATGGAGAACAGCCTTTATATGCCTTCATCTTCGCGATTGAATAAGCTTTTAAATTCGCTTGGGAATAGCTGAGCTTGAATAATGTCCAGTCACGGTAAAAGTTTTAATATTGAGGGATTGAACTCCCGCTGGACAAATATAAATATAATATGGTACTAAGGAATAGAAGGGGAGTACTCCTTCTATTTCGCTATTTCTGAAGGTTTTTTAATGACACTTTTCTTTTCACGAACAAAGCAATGTAAGCTGTACACGTTCTGCTTTCTTAGTATCAAGGGTTATAGCCTGTGTTTAAGCAAATTGCATGGAGACAGCCTTTTGAAAAGAGGTGGGTGGGATGAAATATAAAAGTGTTTTCGACATCATCGGACCGGTCATGATCGGGCCGTCAAGCTCCCATACAGCAGGAGCTGCAAGGATAGGCAGAGTGGCAAGAAGCTTGTTCGGCAGAGAACCAAAGTGGGCATCTGTTTCATTTTATGGTTCCTTTGCCAAGACATATAAAGGTCATGGAACAGATGTTGCAATTATCGGCGGAATCCTGGACTTTGACACTTTTGATGAACGGATCATTGATGCTATTGAGATTGCCAAAAAGGCAGGCATGAAAGTCGAGTTCATTGAGGAGGACGCCATTACCGATCATCCAAATACAGCAAGGATACGAATCGGCGATGATCAGGGTGAGCTTGAACTCGCAGGGATCTCGATTGGCGGCGGGAAAATCGAAATAACCGAGTTGAATGGATTTCTTCTGAAGCTGTCCGGGCATCATCCTGCAATCCTTGTTGTCCATAATGACCGGCATGGAGCAATTGCTGCTGTATCAGATGTGTTGGCCAAGGAACAAATCAATATAGGGCATATGGAAGTTTCGCGGAAGGAAAAAGGTAAGCTGGCGCTGATGACAATTGAGGTCGATCAAAATATCGAAGACCATGTCATTAAGCAGCTTGAAAAGCTGCCAAATGTTTTGCAGGTCACAAAAATTGCTGACTGATTTGCAGAATGGGGGAATAGCCAAATGTTTCGTAACATAGCAGAATTGGTTGAACTAGCAACCAGCAGGAAAATGAAAATTTCCGAGTTGATGATCGAACAAGAAGCTGAAGTTACTGGACGGACCCGCGATGAGATTGTTTCCATGATGGACCGGAACCTGGCTGTAATGGAACAGGCAGTTGAAAAAGGATTAAAGGGCGTTAAATCCCATTCAGGACTGACTGGCGGAGATGCTGTTCTCCTTCAGCGTTATATTGAAAAAGGGAATTTTCTGTCAAGTAAGACTATTTTGGATGCTGTAAGCAAAGCGGTGGCTACGAATGAGGTCAATGCAGCTATGGGGACAATTTGTGCTACTCCGACAGCTGGTTCTGCCGGGGTTGTCCCGGGAACATTGTTTGCAGTAAAAAACAAGCTGAATCCTACACGTGAACAAATGATTTCCTTCCTGTTTACCGCAGGAGCCTTTGGGTTCGTTGTAGCCAATAATGCGTCTATTTCAGGGGCTGCAGGAGGGTGCCAGGCAGAAGTTGGCTCTGCCTCAGGAATGGCGGCAGCAGCCATCGTCGAAATGGCTGGTGGAACGCCCGAGCAGTGTGCTGAGGCAATGGCCATCACTCTCAAAAACATGCTCGGTCTGGTTTGTGATCCAGTCGCGGGCCTTGTAGAAGTACCATGTGTGAAACGGAATGCGATGGGGGCAGCTAATGCCATGGTGGCGGCAGATATGGCTCTCGCGGGAATCACGAGCAGAATTCCTTGCGATGAGGTCATTGACGCTATGTATAAAATTGGCCAATCAATGCCGTCCGCACTTAGAGAAACAGCGCAGGGAGGGTTAGCGGCAACACCGACTGGCAGGGAGCTGGAAGCCAGGATTTTCGGAATTCCGCTTGATAAACGTGAATGATATTCTTAAACAACCAGTTACCGCAGTAAAAGGAATCGGTGAGGAAATGGCATTGACACTTTCTGATATGAATATCAGGTCTGTCAGTGATTTGCTTGAGTATTTTCCTTACCGTTATGAAGATTATCGCCTCAAGGATCTTGCGGAGGTCAAGCATGACGAAAAAGTGACGGTTGAAGGGAAGGTTCACAGTGAGCCTTCTCTTGTCTATTATGGACGAAGGAAGAACCGTCTTACTGTGAGACTTCTTGTAGGACGTTATCTTATTATAGCAACCTTTTTTAATCAGCCGTATTTAAAGCAGAAAATCAGGGTGAATGAAACGATAACAGTAACCGGAAAGTGGGATCAGCATCGGCAAACGATCACAGCGAGTGAAATGTCGCTCGGTGAGCATGCGAAAGCCCAGGATTTTGAACCCGTTTATGCTGTGAAAGGGAAAATGACAGTTAAAACAATCAGGAGATTGATTAAGCTTGCCTTTTCACAATATGGGCATGAAATAGCAGAGATCCTGCCAGCAGAACTGCTTCAAAAGTATAAATTGCTCAGCCGCCGGGAAGCGCTAAGGATCATGCACTTTCCTGCAGGTGCAGATGAAATGAAGCAGGCAAGAAGAAGATTTGTCTATGAAGAGTTCCTTCTATTCCAGCTTAAGATGCAGGCATTAAGAAAAATCGAGCGTGAACAGACTCCGGGGATTGCTTTAGCATATCAGTTGGACGAGCTTATGGAATTTATCAACGGATTGCCATTTCCGTTAACTGGAGCGCAAAAACGAGTAGTAAATGAAATTCTTGGAGATATGAAGTCGCCATACCGGATGAACAGGCTTCTCCAGGGGGACGTAGGTTCAGGAAAAACGGTAGTAGCAGCCATTGCACTATATGCAGCTAAAACTGGAGGCTATCAGGGAGCCCTGATGGTGCCGACTGAAATCCTGGCAGAACAGCATTCGCAATCCTTGACCCAGCTTCTGGAGCCTTTCGGATTGAAAACAGCTCTTTTGACAAGCTCTGTAAAAGGAAAGAGGCGCAGGGAAATCCTTGAGCTGCTCAAACAGGGGGAAATCCATGTCTTGATTGGTACTCACGCCTTGATTCAGGATGAAGTCGATTTCAATAACCTTGGACTGGTCATAACCGATGAGCAGCACCGTTTTGGTGTAGAGCAAAGGCGAGTATTGAGAGAAAAAGGAGAAAATCCTGATGTCCTCTTTATGACTGCAACCCCAATTCCCCGAACACTCGCGATTACTGTATTCGGAGAAATGGATGTTTCAGTCATCGACGAAATGCCAGCCGGCAGGAAAATCATCGAAACCTATTGGGCAAAGCACGAGATGCTTGACAGGGTTCTTGCTTTTATGGAAAAAGAGCTTGCCAAGGGAAGACAGGCATATGTAATCTGTCCGCTGATCGAGGAATCGGATAAGCTTGATGTTCAGAATGCAATTGATGTCCACAGTACTCTGAGTGTATATTTTCAAAACCGCTATAAAGTAGGATTGATGCACGGCCGCCTCCATTCTGAGGAAAAGGATCAAGTAATGAAGGCATTCAGTGAAAATGAGGTGCAAGTACTTGTTTCCACTACAGTAGTAGAAGTCGGTGTCAATGTCCCTAATGCGACCGTCATGGTGATTTATGATGCGGAAAGGTTTGGTCTTGCGCAGCTGCATCAGCTGAGAGGGCGAGTCGGCAGGGGAAGCGATCAATCCTATTGCATCCTGCTCGCAGATCCAAAAAGTGAAGTAGGGAAAGAGCGGATGAAAATCATGTCCGAAACGAATGATGGGTTTGTCGTAAGTGAAAAGGATTTGGAGCTGCGCGGACCAGGGGACTTCTTTGGTAAAAAGCAGAGTGGATTACCAGAATTTAAAGTTGCAGATATGGTCCATGATTACCGTGCTCTCGAGACAGCTAGGAACGATGCTTCATTGCTGGTTCAATCCGCTGCTTTCTGGCAGGCGGAAAAATATAAGCCGCTGCGCGAATTTCTTGAAGAAACCGGGGCACTGGCCAATGAAAAACTCGATTAGCTGTCAGTACTTTTGGCAGAATCATAGTTTTGAGGAAAGCAGATTCGTATTAATCTGCTTTTTCTATTTCGGTAATTCGTTTGGCGGATTTTTTTAGCTGATCGATCGCGATGAGGCTCTCGGTAATACAGACAAAATTCTTGGTGCATTGGAACAATCCAGAAGTAATATTAACAGTCGAATTGTTCTAAGAAGGTTGGAACAATTCAGGAAGAGAAATCCCGGTTGAATTATCAAAATAGGTTGCCCGGCAAATCAGAAAGAAAATCAAGTCTGACTGGCCCCTAGCGAATAGTCTCAGCCAGTGAAAGATTCTTCAAAAGCAGCTCTTATGCGAAGAGATTCATTCCGTCAGTCATCAGTGTTATCTGTCAGGGGTGTTGGCTGCAGCAGCGCCTTTAGCAAAGGTTTTTCAAGTCAAGCTTCAAGGTTTACGCTTCCTTTAGCTTCATATTTTTCCTTGCAATCTCTATTTAATGTATATATACTACTATTAGTACCTAGTCTTAATAGCTCGGGCGGTGTATGAATTAATGAAACGAAACAAAAAGGAACGGCAGTCGTTGTTGACTGAAACGATAAAAGAAAATCCATTTATCACAGATGAAGAATTGGCGGAGAAATTTTCAGTCAGCATCCAGACAATCAGGCTGGACCGTCTTGAATTATCCATCCCGGAACTCAGGGAAAGGATAAAAAACGTGGCCGAAAAACGTTTTGAAGATGAGGTCCGTTCACTTCCGCTTGAAGAGGTCATTGGTGAAATCATTGATATAGAGCTTGATAATAATGCAATTTCAATTCTTGATATAAAAAGGGAACATGTTTTTAAGCGAAATAAAATTGCCAGGGGGCATCATCTTTTCGCTCAGGCAAACTCATTGGCTGTGGCAGTAATAAATGATGAGCTTGCTTTAACTGCCAAAGCGAATATCCAGTTTACCAGATCGGTAAAAGAGGGAGAAAGAGTAATTGCCAAGGCGAGGGTGGCCAATATTGACAGTGACAATGGCAGGACTCTTGTAGAGGTCCAGAGCTATGTCAATGGTGAACTGGTATTTAAGGGCGAATTTGAAATGTACCGCTCTAAAAATGAAAAGTAAGGGATGAAAACAATGAGGCTTGCAGTAGATGCGATGGGCGGAGACAACGCCCCTAAGGAAATCGTGCTCGGAGCAATGAAAGCAATTGAAAATTACAATGATATACATATCCTGCTTGTAGGCGATGAAAAGAAAATAAGGGAGCATCTTACGAATGAAGAGCGTATTGAAATTCTTCATACGGAGGAAGTCATCCTTGGTACAGATGAGCCTGTAAGGGCTGTCCGCAGGAAGAAAACCGCTTCTATGGTACTGGCTGCACAGCAGGTGGCAGAGGGTCATGCTGATGCTTGCATTTCAGCAGGTAATACAGGTGCTTTGATGGCAGCAGGATTGTTCGTTGTCGGCAGGATCGAAGGAATTGAAAGGCCGGCACTTGCACCGACACTGCCGACCGTTGGCGGAGAGGGATTCCTGCTTCTTGATGTGGGAGCGAATGCTGATGCAAAGCCGGAGCATCTTGTCCAATATGCGATCATGGGCTCCATCTATAGCGAGAAGGCAAGAGGGATTGCAAACCCACGTGTAGGCCTGCTCAATATCGGAACCGAGGAAAAGAAGGGGAACGAGCTTGTCCGTAATACATTTGAATTGCTGAAGGATGCAGATATTAATTTTATCGGCAATGTCGAATCCAGGGACCTGCTCGACGGTGCTGCGGATGTCGTCGTAGCTGATGGCTTTACCGGCAATATGGTCTTAAAGACAATTGAAGGTACGGCCATGTCTGTATTCAAAATGTTAAAAACCGCGTTAACCTCAAGCTTAAAAAGCAAGCTGGCAGCCGCAGTGCTGAAGCCTGACCTGGCTGTCCTGAAAAATAAAATGGATTACACGGAGTATGGCGGTGCCGGCTTGTTCGGGCTGAAGGCTCCAGTAATAAAAGCGCATGGATCATCTGATGCGAATGCGGTATACAATTCAATCCGCCAGGCAAGGGAAATGGTCGAAAAAGATGTGTCAGGCACAATCAAAGCCGCAATTGAAAAGAGAGAAGGCGTAAAAAACTAGTTGCAGTAAAGGGGAGTCTTTCATGGGAAAAATCGCATTTTTGTTTCCGGGTCAGGGGTCACAGACAGTAGGAATGGGACAAGCACTTGCCTTAAATCATCAGTCAGTTTCTGAAACATTTAAAAAAGCAGATGAGGTGCTCGGTGAAAGTTTAAGCTCTCTGATTTTTGAAGGCCCGCAGGAAAAACTGACATTGACAACAAATGCTCAGCCTGCATTGCTTACTACAAGCATTGCGATCTTGAACTATTTTAATCAATTTGGCATCAAGCCGGATTACACCGCTGGCCACAGTCTTGGTGAATATTCTGCTCTAGTTGCTTCCGGAGCGCTTACATTTGAAGATGGAGTTTACGCTGTCCGAAAGCGCGGAGAGTATATGGAAGAAGCTGTTCCTAATGGAGAGGGCACGATGGCTGCTGTTCTTGGCATGGACCGGGATAAATTAATGGACGTGACGGAGACGGTAACAGCAGGTGGGAATCCTGTTCAGCTTGCCAATTTGAACTGTCCGGGACAAATCGTGATTTCAGGCTCAAAGCAGGGGGTTGAGGAGGCTTCAATAAAAGCGAAAGAAGCCGGGGCAAAGCGTGTCATACCACTTGATGTGAGTGGACCCTTCCACTCATCTTTAATGAAGCCAGCTGCTGAGAGATTTCAGGCCGTTCTTGACGGTATTTCCCTTAAAAATGCGGAGATCCCCGTTATTGGCAATGTTACAGCAGAGCCGATGACAGAAGCTGATGAAATCAAGAAAAGATTGATTGAACAGCTATATTCTCCTGTTCTTTGGGAGGACACAGTTGGTAAGATGCTTGAGCTGGGTGTTGATACTTTTATCGAAATTGGTCCTGGAAAGGTTCTTTCAGGCCTGGTCAAGAAAGTTGACCGCTCCGCAAAGACTTTTGCTATCTATGATGCAGAAACATGTGAAGCAGCAATCGCTGCATTAAAGGGGGAGACAAAATGAAACTTGAAGGCAAAGTAGCACTGGTAACGGGAGCATCGCGGGGCATCGGGCGTGAAATAGCTCTGGAGCTTGCAAGGGAAGGTGCATCTGTAGCCGTGAACTATGCAGGGAGCGAAGCGAAAGCACTCGAGCTGGTTGATGAGATCAAGTCGATGGGAACTGAAGCGATCGCCATACAGGCAGATGTCTCAAACTCCGAATCGGTCAACGAGATGGTAAAGCAAACGATCGAACAATTCGGCAAGCTGGACATACTTGTCAATAATGCGGGTATAACAAAAGACAATCTATTAATGAGAATGAAAGAATCCGAGTGGGATGATGTTATAAACATTAACCTGAAGGGTGTGTTCCTCTGCACCAAAGCAGTAACAAGACAGATGATGAAACAGCGCAGCGGAAGAATTATCAATATTTCTTCTATTGTAGGTGTCAGCGGAAATCCGGGTCAGGCAAATTATGTAGCTGCTAAATCAGGGGTTATTGGACTCACCAAGACTTCAGCAAAGGAATTGTCATCGAGAGGAATCACCGTAAATGCCATCGCACCTGGATTTATTACAACTGACATGACAGACAAGCTGAATGAGGAAGTCAAGAGTGAGATGCTCAAGCAAATTCCACTTGCTCGTTTCGGGGAACCAAAGGACATCGCACGTGCAGCAGTGTTCCTTGCTTCAAATGACAGTAATTACATCACTGGCCAGACTCTCCACATTGATGGCGGAATGGTCATGTAAAGCTGTTTCGGCTGTCAATCGGATAAAGTTCGTGAAAAAAGCTGACAGCCATTTATTATTTAAGTAAAATCATCTATAATTGCTTGAGGGGAGGTGAACGAGCATGGCAGATGTTTTAGAACGTGTAACTAAAATCATTGTTGACCGTTTGGGAGTAGAAGAATCTCAAGTAACTTTAGAAGCATCTTTCAAAGATGACCTAGGTGCTGATTCCCTTGATGTTGTTGAATTGGTAATGGAATTGGAAGACGAGTTCAACATGGAAATTTCTGATGATGATGCTGAAAAAATCGCTACAGTTGGTGACGCTGTTAACTACATAAATAGCCAAGTGTAACTGTTGGATTTGCCAAGAAGCTCCGTTTTTTAAACGGGGCTTTCTTCTATGAAAAGCGGAAGCGTCTTATAAAAGGAACGGTGACTAACTTCGTCGCGTCCTGTGGCAACGCCGGCAATAGGTCATCCTGTCCGTCGGAACTGGACAATAAGAACGAAGCACCTTGTTCAGGGCGGTATAGATGATGGACTGCCAGGACCAGGATTGCCAGCCTGGCAAAAGTTTGACAAAGCAAATTCAAAGTTTTTTTGCTTTACTGGCATTATTTTTTGTAAACTGTTAGTAGTTTGAAAACAGTATACTAATACAATTTGTAACTCAGATGGTCTTGGCCGGTAAACATATTTGTAACTGGTTATTGCTTTGATTACTCTAAAGGTAAACTCCTGAAGGAATAGCCGTAAATTATGAGCAAGGTGGAATCAACATGCGCAACAATGGAAGAGAAAGAGACAAAAGAAATATCCGCGCAAAGGACAATAAATTCAAGGAATTCCAGGAGAAAATCGGAATTCAATTTGATAGTGAAAAGCTGCTCAGACAAGCCTTCACACATTCATCCTATGTGAATGAGCATCGCCGGAAGCCTCATGAGGACAATGAGAGGCTGGAATTTCTAGGAGACGCTGTTTTGGAATTGACTGTTTCACAATTTTTATTCAAAAAATATCCGATGATGAGCGAAGGAGAACTGACAAAGCTCCGCGCAGCGGTGGTATGTGAGCCTTCCCTCGTGGCATTTGCCAATGAACTCTCCTTTGGACAGCTTGTCCTGCTCGGAAAGGGAGAAGAGATGACAGGCGGCCGGACAAGGCCTGCTTTGTTAGCTGATGTTTTTGAAGCATTCATTGGTGCTTTGTATCTCGATAAAGGGATTGAAACAGTCACTGACTTCCTTGAAAAAATTGTGTTTCCTAAGATAAATGACGGTGCTTTTTCTCATGTGATGGATTTTAAGAGCCAGCTTCAGGAATTGGTCCAGCGTGACGGCGCAGGATTGCTTGAATACCGAATTCTGAGGGAAATCGGCCCTGCGCATAGCAGGGAATTTGAGTCCCGTGTCTTTTTGAATGGGAATGAGCTTGGGACAGGCATGGGCCGTTCGAAAAAAGAAGCAGAACAGCATGCGGCCCAAATGGCCTTGGAAAAGCTTAAATCGCATATAGAATCAGGTCTAGCACAGAAAGAAGAATAACGACTGCTGCCTGATCAGATAAATAGCATCTTAGAATAGTTTTAACTGGAAAGGGAGAGCAATATTGTTTTTAAAACGATTAGATGTGGTCGGCTTTAAATCCTTCGCTGAAAGGATTTCTGTAGAATTTGTCCCTGGTGTGACCGCTGTAGTCGGGCCAAATGGGAGCGGAAAAAGCAATATTACGGATTCCATACGCTGGGTTTTAGGTGAACAATCTGCCAAATCGCTTCGTGGTGCGAAAATGGAAGATATCATCTTTGCAGGCAGCGATTCGCGAAAGCCGCTTAATTTTGCTGAGGTTACGCTGACTCTGGACAATGAGGACCAGTCATTGCCGCTGGACTACAATGAAGTAAGTGTAACCCGTCGTGTCTATCGCTCAGGGGATAGCGAATACATGATTAATAAACAAAATTGCCGCCTTAAGGATATCATTGATTTATTCATGGATTCCGGACTCGGCAGGGAAGCTTTCTCCATCATAAGCCAGGGCCGGGTAGAGGAAATCCTTAATAGCAAGCCAGAGGACAGAAGAACCATTTTTGAGGAAGCGGCTGGTGTCCTAAAATATAAATCCCGTAAAAAGAAAGCAGAAAGCAAACTGTTCGAAACCCAGGAAAACCTGAACAGGGTAACCGACATTATTCATGAGCTGGAGGGGCAGGTTGAGCCATTAAAAATCCAGGCTTCGATTGCAAAGGATTATCTCCAGCAAAAAGAAGAATTGGAAAAAATCGAGGTAGCCTTGACTGCATATGAAATAGAGGATTTGCATGCCCGCTGGGAACAGCTGTCCAAGCAGCTGGAACAGCATAAGGAAGACGAAATCAGACAGATGGCAGTCCTGCAAAAAAAGGAAGCGGAAATTGAGAAAATGCGGGATCATGTTGCCGCACTTGATGAGTCGGTAAGTGACCTGCAAAATGTTCTGCTCCATGCCAGTGAAGAGCTGGAAAAACTCGAGGGCAGAAGGGAAGTACTGAAGGAACGCAAGAAGAACGCTTCCCAGAATAAAGGCCAGCTTGAAAAAAACATCGAAGAACTAACATCGTCTATTCAGCAGCTGGAGAATAAAAAAGCGGAATACGAAAAAGAAGCCGCGAAGCTTTCCAGGGAGGCAGCGGATCTGCAAAAACTGCTTCAGGAAAAGCAAGAACGCCTAAAGCTCTACAGTGAGGATGTTGAGCTTAAGATAGATTCGCTCAAGAGTGATTACATTGAGGTGCTGAACCAGCAGGCGAGTGCGAAAAATGAGAAGCTCTACATCGAACAGCAGCTTCAGCAGCACACGGCGAAAGGGACAAGGCTTGATGGTGATAATGATCGCTATGTCTCTGTCAGAGATGAAATTAATGCGAGGAAAGCGGAAATTGAGCAAAAGGCTGCGGAATCCCAGCAGCAGCTTGAGGACCAGGCAAAGCTTTATTATGAAGAACAGCGGAAGCTTGAAACACTGAGAAACAGTTATGAAAAACAGGAAAAGACCCTGTACCAGGCTTATCAATTCTTACAGCAGGCGAAATCAAAAAAAGAGATGCTTGAAGAAATGGAAGAGGACTATTCAGGATTCTTCCAGGGTGTAAAGGAAATATTAAAAGCCAGGAACGGCCGACTGCAGGGCATTGAAGGTGCTATCGCAGAGCTTGTCAATGTACCGAAAGAATATGAAACGGCCATTGAGACAGCGCTTGGCGGAGCGATGCAGCATATCGTCGTCCAAACAGAAGAAAATGCCCGCTCTGCCATCCAGTACCTCAAACAGAAGTCCTTTGGCAGGGCAACCTTCCTGCCGCTGAGCATCATTAGAGGAAAGAGCCTGGCTGGATCCCAATCAGCAATGCTTTCCAGCCATGCTTCCTATATTGGCACTGCGGCAGATTTGGTCCAGTTTGATCAAAAATATGCTGAAGTGATTAGAAGCTTGCTTGGGAATGTAGTAGTTGCAAAGGATTTAAAGGGAGCAAACGAGATTGCGAGAATTCTTCAGTACCGCAGCAGGATAGTCACACTTGAAGGAGATGTGGTCAATCCGGGAGGATCGATGACAGGCGGTGCCGTCAAGCAAAAATCTTCCTCTCTGCTTAGCCGCAAGGGAGAGCTGGAGGATTTGACCAAGAAGCTTGCCGAAATGGAAGAGAAGACAAGCTTGCTGGAAGCTCGTGTTAAGACATTGAAGGCAGATGTGAGTGCTGGAGAAATCAGGCTGGAAGACCTGCGCAAAAAAGGTGAAGAATTGCGCTTGAGAGAGCAGTCTTTAAAAGGTGATTTGCGGGAAGTTGAGCTAGAACAGAAGAATATCAACGAACGCCTTTCTGTGTATGATTCTGAAAAGAACCAGCTGGAATCGGACAAAGAGAGACTTGAAGCCAGATTGCTCGAGCTAACGGGAATGCTAGGTAAATTTCAGTCGGATCTTGAAAGCTATGATAAGGAAATCGAAAGGCTGACGGAACTCAAAAATTCGAACTCTACCTCTAAGGATAGCCTGATTTCTGAAATCAGTGACACGAAAATAAGTTTGGCGGCAAAGAAGGAGCAGTTCTCCCATGCACGGGAAAAGCTGGATTCAGCTGCTCAGCAAGCGGAGGACCAAATAAGGAAGCTTGAAATCCACAAGGAAGACTTATCGCTGCTATCCTCTGAAATGACCGATAGCTCATCAGGGGAAACGCAGCTTGAAGAAGCGGCAAAGAAAAAGCTTCAGGATAAAAATGAGACTCTTAAGCTGATTGCTTCCAGAAGGAATGAGCGGCTTCAACTGCAAAACAAGCTGGAAGACCAGGAGCTTGAGGCCAAGGAATTGCGGCGGATCTTAAAAGGTGTAAGCGAGGTGCTGAAGGACGAGGAAGTCAAGCTAAACAGGCTGGATGTCGAACTTGACAATAAGCTTGCACATCTTCGGGAGGAGTATCTTCTGTCATACGAGGCAGCAAAGGAGCAATATCCGCTGACAATCCCTGCTGAGGAAGCGAGAAGAAAGGTCAAGCTGATCAAACTGGCGATCGAGGAACTCGGAACCGTCAATCTGGGTGCTATTGAAGAGTATGAGCGTGTATCAGAGCGCTATGAATTTTTGCTTGAGCAAAAGAATGACCTTCAGGAAGCGAAGGACACGCTTTTCCTTGTAATTGAAGAAATGGATATTGAAATGAAAAAGAGATTCGAACAGACTTTTAACGGAATCCGATCACACTTCGAATCTGTATTCCAAGCCTTGTTCGGCGGCGGCCGGGCGGATTTAAGGCTGACACAGCCGGATGACCTGCTTAATACCGGGGTGGAAATCGTCGCACAGCCACCAGGCAAGAAGCTGCAAAACCTTGGCCTGCTTTCCGGCGGTGAGCGTGCTTTAACAGCTATTGCCTTGCTGTTCTCAATTTTGAAGGTGCGACCGGTTCCGTTCTGCATCCTGGATGAAGTTGAGGCTGCACTGGACGAGGCGAATGTATACCGTTTCGCTCAATACCTGAAGAAGTACAGTGATGAAACGCAATTCATTGTAATCACGCACCGTAAGGGTACAATGGAGGAAGCTGATGTCCTCTATGGAGTTACCATGCAGGAATCCGGTGTTTCCAAGCTGGTGTCTGTCCGGCTTGAAGACTCTAATGAGCTAGTAAAATCGTAATGAGAAAGGCGATGGAACCGTGAGTTTTTTTAAGAAGCTAAAAGAAAAATTTACTACACAGACTGAAACTGTTACCGAAAAGTTTAAAGAGGGCTTGACGAAAACACGAGATAACTTCTCAAGTAAAGTCAATGACCTAGTTTCCCGCTACCGAAAAGTAGATGAAGAATTTTTCGAAGAGCTAGAAGAAATTTTAATCCAGGCAGACGTTGGCTTCGAGACAGTCATGGAATTGGTCGAGGAGTTAAAGAAGGAAGTAAAACGCAAGAATATCCAGGATACAAAGGAAGTCCAGGCAGTCATATCGGAAAAGCTCGTTGAAATTTATGAAAGTGGCGCTGACGAAGAATCGTTCGAGCTTAACATCCAGGAAGATGGCCTGACAGTCATCCTTTTTGTTGGGGTGAACGGTGTCGGCAAAACGACGACAATTGGAAAATTGGCTCATAAATTCAAAAGTGAAGGCAAGAAAGTACTGCTTGCTGCCGGGGATACCTTCCGTGCAGGAGCTATTGAACAGCTTGAAGTTTGGGGAGAGCGTGTTGGTGTCGATGTCATCAAGCAGGCTGAAGGATCAGATCCTGCGGCTGTCATGTATGACGCCGTCCAATCCGCGAAATCAAGAAATGCGGACATCCTGATTTGTGATACAGCCGGCCGCTTGCAAAATAAGGTGAACCTCATGAAAGAGCTCGAAAAGGTTAAGCGTGTTATCGAGCGGGAAATTCCTGGGGCTCCACATGAGGTCCTGCTTGTACTTGATGCGACTACCGGACAAAATGCCCTGATCCAGGCAAAAACGTTCAAGGAGGCAACTGACGTCAGCGGAATCGTACTGACAAAGCTTGACGGTACGGCAAAGGGCGGAATTGTCCTTGCAATCCGCAATGAGCTGAACATTCCTGTTAAATTCGTTGGTCTTGGTGAAAAGATGGATGATCTGCAGGAATTTGACGCGGAAAGATATGTATACGGATTGTTCGCTGACCTTGTCGACGAAGAGAAAACGGCGGAATAATCCTTATTTACCAGCATCTTGCTGTAAAGAACTTTTCTTGACAGAAAACTTTATCCTGTGTACACTGTTTTTATGTAAAGGTATTTCACTTAACATGGGGGAATCAATATGCTTGAGAAAACGAACCGCATGAATTATTTGTACGATTTTTATCAGGCATTATTAACTCCTAAACAAAGCAGTTATATGTCCCTTTACTATCTCGATGATTACTCGCTGGGCGAAATTGCTGAGGAATATGATGTTAGCCGGCAGGCTGTATACGACAACATCAAACGTACTGAAGCAATGCTTGAGGAGTACGAGGAAAAGCTGTTGCTGTTTGAAAAATTCCAGAAGCGCAGCAAGCTGATTTCAGAGATGAAAAAGCTGCTTGAAGATGGAGCGGACAGCCAGGCTTTAAGTGAAATGATAGCCGAGCTTGAGAAATTAGACTAGGGAGGCGGCACGAAATGGCATTTGAAGGATTGGCCGACCGACTGCAAAATACGATGCAAAAAATCCGCGGAAAAGGCAAGGTTACTGAAGCGGATGTAAAAGAAATGATGCGAGAGGTCCGTCTTGCCCTTCTAGAGGCAGACGTTAACTTTAAAGTTGTAAAAGACTTCGTAAAAAAAGTCACTGAACGGGCTATCGGGCAGGAAGTAGTTAAAAGCCTGACTCCAGGCCAGCAGGTTATTAAGGTTGTAAAAGAAGAACTGACTGAACTGATGGGCGGAGAGCAAAGCAAGATCGCTGCTTCCAACCGTCCGCCGACTGTTATCATGATGGTCGGGCTTCAAGGTGCTGGTAAAACCACGACTACCGGAAAGCTTGCCAATCTTCTTCGAAAGAAATATAACCGCAAACCATTGCTGGTTGCAGCAGATATCTATCGGCCTGCTGCAATCAAACAGCTGGAAACCCTGGGAAAACAGCTCAGCATGCCAGTATTCTCACTTGGCGATCAGATTAGCCCTGTAGAAATTGCAAGACAGGCAATCGCGAAGGCCAAGGAAGACCATAACGATTATGTCCTTATCGATACAGCTGGGCGTTTGCATGTTGATGAAAACCTGATGGATGAGTTAAAGCAGATTAAAGAGCTCTCCAAGCCAGATGAAATCTTCCTTGTAGTCGACGCGATGACTGGACAAGATGCTGTAAATGTAGCGCAGAGCTTCAATGAACAGCTTGGCCTTACGGGCGTGGTCCTTACAAAGCTTGATGGCGATACACGAGGCGGGGCAGCACTTTCCATTCGTGCAGTAACCAACACTCCAATCAAGTTTGTCGGTCTTGGTGAGAAGCTTGACGCCCTGGAAGCATTCCATCCGGAAAGGATGGCATCCCGTATTCTTGGCATGGGTGATGTCCTGTCACTTATCGAAAAGGCTCAGGCGAATGTTGATGAGGAAAAAGCGAAAGAGCTTGAGAAAAAAATGCGGACTGCTTCGTTCACACTGGATGACTTCCTTGACCAGCTTGGCCAGGTTAGAAAGATGGGGCCATTGGATGAAATCCTGAAAATGATGCCAGGAGCAAACAAAATCAAAGGCATGAACAATCTGCAGATTGATGAAAAGCAGATTTCCCATGTTGAAGCCATCATCCAGTCAATGACCAAGGATGAAAAGGTACATCCTGAAATCATCAACGCCAACAGGCGCAAACGGATCGCGAAAGGCAGCGGAACTTCCATCCAGGAGGTAAACCGCCTGCTGAAGCAATTCGAAGATATGAAAAAGATGATGAAGCAAATGACAAACATGCAGCAAAAAGGCAAGAAAAAGGGCGGTTTCCGTTTGCCATTCAATCCTTTTTGATTAGCAATTCAAGGAAATTTCAGTGTGTAAAGAAAAAACACTTTACAAGCTGTTTTCAATTTGGTATTATTCTATCTTGTGTGAAACTATTCGGAGGTGCTTATTTAAAATGGCAGTAAAAATTCGTTTAAAACGTATGGGAGCTAAAAAATCTCCTTTCTATCGTATTGTAGTAGCTGATTCCCGTTCACCACGTGACGGCCGTTTCATCGAGTCTGTAGGAACTTACAATCCAGTTGCTCAGCCTGCACAGGTTGAACTTAACGAAGAGTTAGTTCTTAAGTGGCTTAACGACGGAGCTAAACCATCTGATACAGTGCGCAACTTGTTCTCTAAGCAAGGTATCATGGAAAAATTCCACAACGCAAAGCTTAGCAAGTAATTGTGGACATGCCCATGAAAGAATTAATTGAGACGATCGTGAAACCCCTTGTTGATTTTCCTGAAGAGGTGCATGTAAATGTACACGAAGAGGATCAGCGCGTAACATACAAGCTTTCCGTCAACAAAAGTGATATGGGCAAAGTTATTGGGAAGCAGGGACGCGTTGCAAAGGCGATAAGAACAGTAGTCTATGCAGCAGGATCATCACAGCAAAAGAAGATTTTCTTGGAAATCGTCGAATAACAATCAAAAGCGATAGGCTTTATTTCTTTTAGGCTCTTTTATATCTAAATGGTGAATTTATATCCTGTTGATTGTAGTGGAAGGCGCGCAGACTCCTTCGGGATGTAGCGGGCAGGTGAGACCCCGCAGGAGCAAAGCGACGAGGAGGCTCACCGCACGCCCCAAGGAAAGCGAAGCGCCTGGAGCGAAAATCAACAGCTTGATTTAACCGAACCTTCTTTTAGGAGAATAGCCTGAAGCAGAAATTATATATGATTGTTTTAAAAAGGGAGGGGCTAACCCTCCTTTTTTCTTTATGTTCAGAAACAAATACAAAGCGATTCCGTGATAATGCGAGGCGTGAAAAGTAACAGCTTTTTTCTTTTTAAAATAAGTAGGATATAATTAAAAATATCTGCGTTTTCAGTCCTGCTGAATAATTGAGGATTGCTTTAAGGAGGAATTGCTTTGAAGGTCTTGCAAACAATCCTGGTCAAACAGGTGCTGACCGAGGACAGTAAGGAACGGATCCGCCAAAAATACCACTCTAAGAAGCTGCAGCTGCAAAAAGAATGTGACCAGCTAAAATTCGAACTAAAGAAACTAGAAAAAGCAAAGAAGCTGCCTCCAGAAACTTTAAAGAAGCACTTTGAACAGGAACTTCAAATTCATATAGAAAAAATAAAACTAGTGGATTTTCAGCTGGAACAATTACATATCCTTCCGCTTGGAAGTGAAATAAAAGAAACAGAATTGCAGGGCATAGTCGAAATCAATGTAGGGGACAAATGGGATGAGTACCTTTCTGGAAAGACTATATTAGTGAAGGACGGAATCGTGGCAGAAATACGTGAGAGGTGATAAAAAATGGATAAATTTTTCAATGTCGGTAAAATTGTCAATACACATGGAATCCGCGGCGAGGTGAGGGTTATTTCAAGAACGGATTTCCCTGAGGAACGCTATAAGGTTGGAAATACGCTTTTCTTATTTATGACAGGTTCTAAGGATCCGGTCGAGCTTATTGTTAAAAGCCACAGGACGCATAAAAACTTTAATCTATTGACGTTCGAAGGCTATGATAATGTCAATCAGGTTGAAAGCATGAAGGGCGGTATCCTTAAGGTGCCAGAAAGCCAGAGAGGAGAACTGGAGGAAGGTGAATTTTACTTCCAGGATATCATTGGCTGCAATATGGTGACGACTGAGGGAGAGGAAATTGGCAAGGTTGTGGAGATACTTACGCCGGGAGCGAATGATGTCTGGGTAGTCAAGGGCCCTAAAGGGAAAGAAGTGCTTATCCCTTATATTGAAGACATCGTCAAAAAAGTGGATATCCAAGAAAAGATGATTGTGATTGAACCAATGGAAGGGCTCCTGTCATGATGAATATCGACGTCCTTACCATCTTTCCAGAAATGTTTGAAGGGGTTTTCGGACACTCGATTCTCAAGAAGGCATCTGAGAAGGAAGCAGTCCGATATAATCTCGTCAACTTCCGTGACTTTGCTGATAATAAACACCAGACAGTCGACGATTATCCTTATGGCGGGGGTGCAGGAATGGTGCTGAAGCCACAGCCGATCTTTGATGCTGTTGCGAACCTGAAGGAACAAGCTAAAAGCTCAAGGCCCCGTGTCATCCTGATGTGCCCCCAGGGGGAGAGGTACACCCAGAAGAAGGCAGAGGAGCTTGCAAAGGAAGAGCATTTGATTTTTATATGCGGCCATTATGAGGGTTATGACGAACGTATCCGTGAACATGTGATTACAGATGAGATTTCGATTGGCGATTATGTGCTGACTGGCGGAGAGCTGGGAGCAATGGTTGTCATTGACAGTGTCGTGAGGCTGCTTCCTGGAGTGCTCGGCAGTGAAGAATCCCATATCCAGGATTCATTCAGCACCGGGCTGCTGGAGCATCCCCATTATACAAGGCCAGCTGATTTTCGCGGCATGACGGTACCCGATGTGCTGACATCAGGCAATCACCGTTTGATTGAAGAATGGAGAATGAAAGAAAGCTTAAAAAGGACACTGTTGCGCCGCCCGGATTTACTTGAAGCAGCTGATTTGACTGACGAGCAAAAAAAATGGCTTGATGAACTGGTAAAACTTCAGGATTGAGGTTGCGATGCCCTGGTATTTATGGTAAGATACTTCTTGTGGCAAAAAGCAACAAGCTTTGAAGCTGCTTATAACAATGTTCCGCTGCATGAAAGAATTTGCAAGAGCATTCGTGGGAGGAGATGAAAACGATGCAACAATTAATCGAAGAAATCACAAAAGCACAACTTCGCACTGATCTTCCATCTTTCCGTCCTGGTGACACTGTACGTGTTCACGTTAAGGTTGTTGAAGGAACTCGCGAACGTATCCAGTTGTTTGAAGGTGTAGTGATTAAGCGTCGTGGTGGTGGAATCAGCGAAACTTTTACAGTACGTAAAGTTTCTTACGGAGTAGGCGTTGAGCGTACTTTCCCTGTAAACACACCAAAAATTGCGAAGCTTGAAGTTATCCGTCGCGGTAAAGTACGCCGTGCGAAACTTTACTACCTGCGTAACCTGCGTGGTAAGAAAGCTCGTATTAAAGAAATCCGATAATATAAAATGCGTAAGCGCCTTGGTCAGCCCTGACAGGCATAAGTTATCTTATGACCCAGAGGGGCCAGGTGCTGAACCTGGACATGTGCTCCAGCTTCAGAGCGCTTAAAAATTGCATTTTAAAACAAAAAGAGCTTGCGTGCCAAGCTCTTTTTTCATACTTAAAAGGATGAAAATTTATTGGATTCTTATAACAGCAATATTAAATTTATGAAAAAAATAATTGCCCATCGTGTTTATCTTGTCTGACTTATGTAAAATAAGGTTATGTACTCATACAACATATATTGTGGAATGGTGGGAAAAGAATGGTCGAAAAGAAGAAAAACGAGTTATGGGAATGGACAAAGGCGCTTCTGATCGCTGTCCTGCTTGCAGCAGTCATCCGATACTTTTTATTTGCGCCGATCGTCGTTGATGGGCTCTCGATGATGCCGACGCTACATGACCAGGATCGTATGATTGTCAACAAATTAAGCTATAAAGTAGGCGAGCCGGACCGGTTTGATATCATTGTCTTTCATGCTCCAGAAAACAAGGATTACATAAAAAGGGTAATTGGTTTGCCCGGGGATACCGTAGAGTATAAAAATGACACCCTTTATATCAATGGCAAAGCATATCCTGAACCTTACTTGGAAGAATATAAAAAACAGCTGATTGACGGGCCGTTAACCGAGCCGTTCACGCTCGAAGAAAAAATCGGCAGGTCCACGGTACCTGAAGGGGAACTTTTTGTGATGGGTGACAACAGACGCTTCAGCAAGGATAGCCGCCATATTGGCACAGTTCCGTTTGAAAAGGTGCTGGGAAAGACCAACGTCATCTACTGGCCAATTGATGATATTCGCACAATTGACTAAACATTGCCTTGCTGTTTCAAGCAGAGAAGGCTGGCAAAATAGATAGGAGGTGGCTGCTTTGACGATCCAGTGGTTTCCAGGCCATATGGCCAAGGCTCGCAGAGAGGTCACAGAAAAATTAAAGCTCGTTGATGTAATATTTGAATTAGTAGATGCCAGAATTCCCTACTCATCCAGAAATCCGATGATTGATGAAATCATTCAGCACAAACCGAGAATCGTGCTCTTGAATAAGGCGGATATGGCTGATAAGGCCGTTACAGAAGAGTGGCTCCGTTTTTACAGGGAAAAAGGGATTACAGCGCTGGCAATCAATTCCCAGGCCGGCACTGGCTTAAAGCAGATTGTCCAGGAGTCAAAGGTGCTTCTGAAGGATAAATTTGACCGGTTAAAGTCCAAGGGAGTCAAACCACGAGCGATTCGGGCAATGATAGTAGGCATCCCGAATGCCGGAAAATCAACTCTCATCAATAGACTTGCAGGCAAGAACATTGCCCAGACCGGGAACAGGCCTGGTGTTACGAAGGCCCAGCAGTGGATTAAAGTCGGCAAGGAATTAGAGCTATTAGATACTCCAGGGATTCTTTGGCCTAAATTTGAGGACCAGGAAGTCGGGGTCAAGCTTGCCGTGACAGGAGCCATCAAGGATACGATCCTCAACCTTCAGGACCTGGCGGTATTTGCTTTACGATTCCTCGAAAAGCATTATCCTGAACGGCTTCAGGAAAGATACAAGCTGGCTGAACTGCCTGAAGATATTGTTGAGCTCTTTGACAAAATCGGTGACTTCCGCGGCTGCCGGATGCCAGGTGGATATGTGGATTACGATAAGGTTGCTGAACTTGTGATCCGGGAAATCCGTACTGAAAAATTAGGGCCGTTATCATTCGAGCGTCCTGAAGATTTGATTCTATCAGATAATACAGTGGAAAATGAAGAATAAAGGTCCTGATTCCAGGGCCTTTATTTTTCGTTTGAATCGCCGATACATAAAAGTGTAGAGCAGTTTAGGAGAATGGACTAATGGAAAAATGGACTATAGAACAAATAGAAAAGAAATTACTTGCTGATGAATTTATCGAAGAGGAGTTTCTTCACAGCCTTCGTCACGATGGCCGCAAAGGAGTTCAAAGAATACTGGCGAAGTGGGAAAGACAAACCCAGCTGAAAAAGCAGCTCCATGACCAATTCATCAGTATGAGTACCTTTGAAATTCAATATAGGGCAGAAGGCTACAATTTTATAGCCGGAATTGATGAAGCGGGACGAGGGCCGCTTGCCGGTCCGGTAGTGGCAGGTGCAGTCATCCTGCCTGAGGGTTTTTATCTGCCTGGCCTTAATGATTCGAAGAAACTGCCTGAAGTAAAGAGAGAAGAATTTTATGAAGTGATCATGGAGAACGCGCTGGCAGCAGAGGTTGCGATTATTGATGCAGGGGTAATTGACGCTATTAATATTCTGCAGGCAACAAAAAAAGCAATGATGAGCGCTGTAAGCCAATTAAGCGTATCACCTGATTTTCTTTTAGTAGATGCAGTCAAATTGGATGTTCCCTATCCGTCTGAGGCATTGATCAAAGGAGATGCGCGAAGTATTTCAATTGCGGCTGCTTCCATTCTTGCCAAAGTCACCAGAGATCGAATCATGAAGAAATTAAGCCTTGAATATCCACAATATGGATTCGACGCGAACATGGGTTATGGGACAGCAGAGCATTTAAAAGCAATCAAGGAATTTGGGGTTACTCCTTATCACCGAAAAACCTTTGCACCCATCAAAGATACAGTACTGCAATGAATTTGAAAAAGCAGGTGGAGCATGGAAACAGGAGCACTGCAAACCTTTTTTAACCAAAATCTGACACAGGCTGTAAAGACGTCCTCATTGCGGCCCGGGCAGATTATCAACGGGAAAATAGTAAAGCTTTTCCCTGACCAGATAGCTGAAATTCAAATAGGCAGCCAAAAGATGGTTGCCCAGCTGGAAATACCTCTGTCTGCGAATGAACGGTACTGGTTTCAGGTACAGCCAGGCGAGGGCAAGGTAAGGCTCAGGGTATTGGCTGCAGGCGCCGAGGACGGAAAGCAGCAGGAAGGCCTTAGCCGGATCTTGAACGAATTTGGATTGCAGCCAACCAAGGAAAACCTGGAGCTAGCCAGGTACTTTCTTAAGGAACAGCTGCCGGTAAATCGGGAAATGATTCAGCAGGCAGCTGAATGGCTGAAAAGCGCAAATCCGCGAAGTGCTGGGCTTGAAACAGTGAACATGATCTTATCACGTGGACTGCCATTCTCCGAGGCTGCATACACGGCTTTATATACTTCGAATAAGCAGCCTTCGCTTATACTTTTAATGGATCAGCTGCTGAAGGAATTAGATCGTAATCCAGCGGTCGAGGCCGGAAACAGTGTAAAAAAGCTTCTAAACAATTATATTCCTTCTAATCAACAAATGGTTTCTCGCC
The DNA here is from genome assembly GCF_057785455.1 of Mesobacillus sp. Taxonomy (NCBI): domain Bacteria; kingdom Bacillati; phylum Bacillota; class Bacilli; order Caryophanales; family Bacillaceae; genus Mesobacillus; species Mesobacillus sp. Next base: position 52,984 of record NZ_JBYNSB010000038.1, on the reverse strand, counting down.
ATGCTTTAGGCGAGCTTGCTGTTTCATGGCTGAATGATGAAACAGAGGGGCAGGTAGCATTGAGGATCTTGCAGCACATGCCCTCCTTCCCCGTAAAAGGAAGCGAGGAAGCAGTGCTCCAGCAGGTGCTGAGATCCCTACAAAGGCTTGGTAATGATGAGACCTTGCCCGGTCCCTTAAAGGTGCTCGGCAGCTTAAATGCAGCCCTCCAGACTCACGGCGAGTCAGCAATCAGAAGCTTGCTTGCCAGACTCATTTCAGCCTCCCCGGATTCCGCAGAGGTCACAGGGCTTTCTGATGGTTTAACATCTTTATTTACAAGCCAGGAAGCCGAAGGGCAGAATAGAGGCAATCAAGAAGGACAGCTGGCGTTAAAACAGCTGCTTGCCAGGTTGGTCGATCAAGAAGATCCAGAGTCTCTGGTGCGGAGCTTATCGCTGCTGCTAGGCATGAATCTTGATGATGTTGGTGAAGAATTGATGATGCATACTGAAAGAGGACGCCATTCATCAGTCCTTACTGAACAGGAGGCAGTCCTGCTGGCTAAGTCAGTTTCAAATGCTGAGCAAAAGATCGCTCTTTCGGAACCAGGCGAATCCGTTCTTTCTCCTGCCAAGATCAAGAGTTTTCTAACATCGCTGGGGCTTTCATATGAACATCAGCTTGCAGCAGCCTTAAAGGGGTCATGGGAAGAAAGAGAAGCTACCGCGGATTTATTAAAGCCGCAGCTGATAAAATTAATAAACGATAATCCCCCGCAAGCAGTTAAAGATGCTGCTGAACAGCTGTTAAACAAAATTACCGGGTACCAGCTGCTTTCGCAGGAAATGGGGCCGATCCAGCAATTAATCGTTCAAATTCCATTTATAGTCAGCGGACAGATGAGCGATATTACGATGCAATGGAGCGGCAAAAAAACGGAGGACGGAAAAATTGATGCAGATTATTGCCGCGTTCTCCTTTATCTGAATCTCGAAAACCTGAACGAAACAATCATTGACATTCAGGTACAGAACCGAGTAATCAGCATTCAGGTATTCAATCAGAACCCGGATTTAAAACAAATGTCAGAACAGCTATTTCCTGTCCTGAAAGAGAGGCTTGCCAGCATCGATTATCAGCTGTCATCTGTGAGCTTCCAGATGCCCGGCATCCTAAAAGCTGGCAGCGATAATAAAAGGCTGGCACAACTGTACGGAAAAAAAGAATACAGCAGGATGGATATTAAAATATGAAACCTTCTAAAACTATAAGAAAAACAGCTGTAGCCCTGGGGTATGATCCTGCCAGCCATGATGCCCCAAAGGTCACAGCGAAGGGGAAGGGCCTTGTTGCCGAACAGATTATCGAAAAAGCGAGGGAACATGATATACCCGTTCAGGAGGATCCCTCGCTGGTAGAGGTCCTCAGCCAGCTTGAGCTGAACGAGCGGATTCCTGAGCAATTATACCAGGCAGTGGCAGAGGTATTCTCATTTATCTATCGCCTGGATAAAAAGGCAGGAAAAGGTGAATAGTCGTTGTCAGCTGGTTTTTTAGGTGAAGCAGCAGCTCAGTATCCAAATCTATTAAATTAAGTTAATTTTATTTTCCGGCTGGAAATTAAAAGAAAGAAAATAGTTTTTTTGAAATAATTTTATTGTTTAAAAGCCGGGAAACATTGTCATCCCGGCTTTTGTTTGCCAACAATGCAGTGCTGAAACCTTTTTTGCAATATTGAAAATGGCAAAATATTTAAATCATAAAGGTAGACAATCAATATTTCATTATATAAAATGAAAGCGCAGTCTATTTTTTAAAAATTTAAATGAATGATAATTTCTACTTAGAAAGCTGAAGATGTAGGTTTTTAAGTACCTGCAGGAGCCTTTCTAATAGATAGGAGGATGGGAAATGAATGTCCATGAGTATCAAGGAAAAGAAATCCTCAGGAATTATGGGGTAAAAGTACCGAATGGCAAGGTTGCTTTTACTGTTGAGGAAGCTGTAGAAGCAGCAAAAGAGCTTGGTTCATCTGTTTGTGTTGTAAAAGCTCAGATCCATGCCGGCGGAAGGGGTAAAGCTGGCGGGGTTAAGGTTGCAAAGAACCTTGACGAAGTGCGTACATATGCAACTGAAATCTTAGGCAAGACATTGGTTACTCACCAGACTGGTCCAGAAGGCAAGGAAGTTAAGCGCCTGCTGATCGAAGAAGGCTGCGACATCAAGAAAGAGTACTATGTTGGACTAGTTCTTGACCGTGCCACTTCACGTGTTGTCCTGATGGCTTCTGAAGAAGGCGGAACAGAAATCGAAGAGGTTGCTGAAGCAACTCCTGAGAAAATCTTCAAGGAAGAAATCGATCCTGTTTTAGGCTTGATGCCTTATCAGGCACGCCGCATCGCATTCAATATCAACATCCCTAAAGAGCTTGTGAACCAGGCTGTTAAGTTCATGATGGGCTTATATAACGCATATATCGACAAAGACTGCTCAATCGCAGAGATCAACCCATTGGTTGTCACTGGTGATGGCCAGGTAATGGCACTTGACGCTAAATTAAACTTTGATTCCAATGCTTTATACCGCCAAAAGGCTGTCCTTGAATACCGTGACCTTGAGGAAGAGGATCCGAAGGAAATCGAAGCATCCAAGTATGACTTGAGCTATATTTCACTTGATGGAAATATCGGCTGCATGGTTAACGGTGCTGGTCTTGCTATGGCTACAATGGATATCGTCAAGCATTACGGCGGAGACCCTGCCAACTTCCTTGATGTTGGGGGCGGCGCAACTGCAGAAAAAGTAACTGAAGCATTTAAAATCATCCTTTCAGATCCGAATGTTAAAGGTATCTTCGTTAATATCTTCGGTGGAATCATGAAGTGTGACGTCATCGCTACAGGTGTAGTAGAGGCAGCCAAGCAGGTTGGCCTTGAAGTACCGCTTGTAGTACGTCTTGAAGGTACGAATGTTGATCTTGGAAAACAGATTCTTAATGAGTCTGGCTTGAACATCATCGCTGCAGAATCAATGGCAGACGGTGCTGAAAAAATCGTTTCATTAGTTAAGTAGGATCGAAAGGAGAGAATTTGACGTGAGCGTATTCATTAATAAAGATACAAAGGTCATTGTTCAAGGTATTACGGGTTCTACAGCCCTTTTCCATACAAAACAAATGCTTGAATATGGTACAAAAATTGTTGGAGGAACATCTCCTGGCAAAGGCGGTACTGAAGTAGAAGGCGTTCCGGTATTCAACACTGTCAAAGAAGCTGTTGAAGCTACTGGTGCGAACGCTTCTGTCATTTATGTGCCAGCGCCATTCGCTGCAGATGCAATCGTAGAAGCAGTGGATGCAGAATTGGATTTGGCAATCTGTATCACTGAACACATTCCAGTTCTTGATATGGTTAAAGTGAAGCGCTACATGGAAGGCAGGAAAACTCGCCTTGTAGGCCCTAACTGCCCTGGTGTCATTACTCCGGATGAGTGCAAAATCGGTATCATGCCTGGATATATCCATACTAAAGGGCATGTAGGTGTTGTATCACGCTCTGGAACATTGACATATGAGGCAGTTCATCAATTAACACAAGCAGGAATCGGCCAATCTACCGCAGTAGGGATCGGCGGAGACCCTGTAAACGGAACCAACTTCATCGATGTCCTTAAGGCATTCAATGAAGATCCTGAAACATACGCTGTCATCATGATCGGTGAAATCGGCGGAACTGCAGAGGAAGAAGCAGCTGAGTGGGTCAAGGCAAATATGACCAAGCCAGTTGTCGGCTTCATTGGCGGCAGAACTGCACCTCCTGGTAAGCGCATGGGCCATGCCGGAGCGATTATTTCTGGCGGAAAAGGAACAGCTGATGAAAAGATCCGCGTTATGAATGAGTGCGGCATTAAGGTTGCAGACACTCCTTCTGTAATGGGTGAAACATTAATCAGCGCATTGAAGGAACAAGGTCTATACGAAAAGTGTAAAACTCACTAGAAAGCGGCGGCGACCGCTTAGCTTCAGCATGCATTGGAGTTAGGTGCCGCGGTCGGGCAGCTTCTGGTATAGAAGATAAACAGTCCCTCTTCATAGAGGGGCTGTTTATTATCCACTAAATTGCACTGGAGGAAAAAATGTGGATCAGCTTAATAGAATATTAATCGAGCTCGTTCATCAAGAGAACAGCTGGAAGTATATATTTTCCATCCTTAAATCGGAGTCTTTATTAGATAATATATATGAAGAAAGTCATTCATTTTCCTGTACTCCGCAAAAATACCGCAAGCCTAAAAGCAGGCATCAACAGATTTCCATCGACAAACTTCTTGAAGAATATTCCGCACAAAACATCCGCATTATTACCTTTTTCGACAGCCACTATCCTCAAAACCTCAAAACGATTTACCAGCCTCCGTGGGTGCTTTTTGCCAAAGGGGACATTTCTCTGCTAAACTCCCAAAAAAGCCTTGCTGTAGTAGGGTCACGAGACGCAAGCGAGTATGGAACTGCCGCGATTGAATATCTGTTTCCAGAATTAATTAAGAGCCAGACTGTTATTGTCAGCGGGCTGGCAAAAGGAATCGATTCCCATGCACATAAGGCAGCGATCAGGCTTGGAGGGAAAACAATCGGTGTTATCGCTGGAGGGTTTAATAACATCTATCCAAAGGAAAATATAAAATTAGCACAATATATGATGCAAAATCATTTAATTGTCTCTGAATATCCTCCGCACGCCAGGCCAGAGAAATGGCATTTCCCCATGCGGAACAGGATTATCGGCGGATTGGCCAAAGGAACTCTGGTAATTGAAGCACGAGAGCGAAGCGGCTCCCTTATTACCGCAGAATTTGCTTTGAACGAAGGACGGGAAGTCTTTGCTGTTCCTGGGAGCATTCTGTCTCCCCATTCAGAAGGTGTACATGAATTAATTCAGCAGGGCGCAAAGCTGATAAAAAATTCAGGGGAGATTTTGGAGGAACTGATAACTTAATGTGGAATTATATTGAAAAATCGATATATAATTCAATAAAAATAGCTTTTTAACAAGTTTTTCTTGTGTTTGAACAAAATTTATTACAAAAAGGTTGAAATAATTTTCATTCTGTTATACATTTTGCATCAGGTATTTTAAAATACGCAAATAAGTTGAAAACGTTTACTTTACGGCATTATTTGACAATATTAAGTGTAGTAGACAATAATAGTGATAATTTTATCCCTCTAAGGAGGACAACTGGATGTCAGAGTTTTTAGTAATCGTTGAGTCGCCGGCAAAGGCGAAGACGATTGAGCGTTATCTTGGAAAGAAGTATAAAGTGAAAGCCTCGATGGGCCATTTGATTGATTTGCCTAAGAGCCAGATGGGTGTCGATACAGAAAATAATTATAATCCTAAATATATTACAATCAGGGGCAAGGGCCCTGTTTTAAAAGAATTGAAGTCGGCTGCAAAAAAAGCAAAAAAAGTTTTTCTCGCGGCTGACCCCGACAGAGAAGGAGAGGCAATTGCCTGGCACCTTGCCCACAGTCTTGATGTTGATGTGAATTCGGACTGCAGGGTTGTTTTTAACGAAATCACCAAGGATGCCATCAAGGAATCTTTTAAACATCCGCGAGCCATCAATATGAATCTTGTGGATGCTCAGCAGGCTCGCCGTGTGCTAGACAGGCTTGTTGGCTACAATATCAGTCCTATTCTTTGGAAGAAAGTTAAAAAAGGTCTTAGCGCTGGCCGTGTTCAATCTGTTGCGATGAGGATGATCATAGACAGGGAAAATGAAATCAAGGCATTTGTACCAGAGGAATATTGGACAATCGGCGCTGATTTTTTAAAGGGAAAGGCAGCATTTGAAGCTTCCTTTTATGGAGTTGGTTCCGAAAAAGTGGAACTGAAGTCCGAGGAAGAAGTCAATAATGTCCTTAAGCAAATCAAGGGAAATAAATTCACCGTTGCATCAGTGACGAAAAAGGAACGGAAGCGTAATGCTTCTCCTCCATTCATTACATCTTCCTTACAGCAGGAAGCTGCACGGAAGCTGAACTTCAGGGCGAAAAAGACGATGATGCTCGCTCAGCAGCTGTATGAAGGCATTGATTTGGGCAAGGAAGGAACGGTTGGTTTAATTACTTACATGAGAACAGACTCCACCAGGATTTCGGAAATTGCCCAGACGGAAGCCCGTCAGTATATTACTTCAGAGTTTGGCGAGAAGTTTGTGCAGACAGAACCGAAAAAAGAGAAAAAACAGACCAACGCCCAGGATGCCCACGAAGCGATCAGGCCGACAAGCGCAGTCAGGGTCCCGGAGTCATTGAAGGAATTTTTATCAAGAGATCAGTTAAGACTCTACAAGCTGATTTGGGAACGATTTATCGCGAGCCAGATGTCGCCAGCTATCATGGACACTATGAGCGTTGACCTGAAAAATGGAGATGTAACGTTCAGGGCAACTGGTTCAAAAGTGAAATTCCCTGGCTTCATGAAGGTTTATGTAGAAGGGTCTGATGACCAGGTAGAAGAAAAGGATCGGCTGCTGCCTGATTTAAAGGAAGGCGACGAGGTGCTCAAGAAAGATATTGAACCGAAGCAGCACTTCACTCAGCCGCCTCCAAGGTATACCGAAGCAAGGCTTGTCAGGACCCTTGAAGAACTCGGTATCGGCCGTCCATCAACATATGCCCCTACATTGGATACGATTCAAAAGCGCGGGTATGTGTCCCTGGACAATAAACGCTTTGTGCCCACAGAATTGGGAGAAATCGTCCATGGCTTGATCGAAGAATTTTTCCCGGATATCCTCGACCTCGAATTCACTGCCAAGATGGAACAAGATCTTGATAATGTCGAAGATGGAAAGGTAAACTGGGTCAAAATCATAGATGGATTTTATCGTGATTTTGAAAAACACCTTGAAATCGCTGAAAAAGAAATGCAGGAAATCGAAATCAAGGATGAACCGGCCGGTGAGGATTGTGATCAGTGCGGCAGCGCAATGGTATTTAAAATGGGACGGTACGGCAAATTCATGGCGTGCAGCAATTTTCCGGATTGCCGAAATACAAAAGCAATCGTCAAGGATATCGGTGTTAAATGTCCTAAATGTGAAGAAGGCAATATCATCGAAAGGAAGAGCAAAAAGCGCCGCATCTTTTATGGCTGCGACCGTTTCCCTGAATGCGATTTCCTCTCATGGGATAAGCCACTAGCACGTAAATGCCCTAAATGTGACAAATTGCTTGTGGAGAAGAAGCTTAAAAAAGGCGTACAGGTTCAATGTACCGAATGCGATTATAAAGAAGAACCACAAAGCTAGAGTGAGCCAGAGGCTCACTCTTTGTTTTTTGGGAAATTAAGGATTGGTAGAAAACTATCCTGAATGAAAAGAGATCTTTTTTTAATAAAACAAGCGCATAATGAAACTTTTTTCTTTATTTTTCGTAAAGTAAAGTGCAAAATGATACAAGTAAAAGGGCAAAGTAAATAAGGTTGAAGTATATAATAGAAGATTTATGTACAGGCAGATGGTATAATAATTCTTTTGGTTTACCATTGAACTATTTTTTACAGCTAATGGAGGCAATAGATATGACTGAAGCAACTGTAAATGTCGTGGGTGCTGGCCTTGCAGGAAGTGAAGCAGCATGGCAGCTGGCCCAAAGAGGCATTAAAGTGAAATTATATGAAATGAGGCCAGTCAAGCAGACACCGGCCCACCACACCGATAAATTTGCTGAACTAGTATGCAGCAATTCCCTGCGTGCGAACACACTGACAAATGCAGTAGGTGTATTAAAGGAAGAAATGCGTATTCTTGATTCTGTCATCATCGGAGCAGCAGATGCTTGTGCAGTTCCTGCTGGAGGAGCGCTGGCAGTTGACCGCCACGAGTTTGCGGCATTAGTGACGGAACGTGTTAAAAAGCATCCAAATGTCACGGTAATTAATGAAGAAATTACTCGAATTCCAGAAGGGCCTACAGTAATTGCTACAGGTCCATTAACAAGCGCTGCTTTATCCGAACAATTAAAGGAGTTAACCGGCGAGGAATATCTTTATTTCTATGATGCTGCAGCTCCGATAATTGAAAAAGACAGCATTGATATGGATAAGGTGTACCTTAAATCCAGATACGATAAAGGGGAAGCTGCTTACTTGAATTGCCCAATGACTGAAGAGGAATTTGACCGATTTTATGAAGCGTTGATCTCCGCTGAAACAGTGCCGTTGAAGGAATTTGAAAAGGAAATCTTCTTTGAGGGCTGTATGCCTATAGAGGTTATGGCACAGAGGGGACGCAAGACAATGCTATTTGGTCCTTTGAAGCCTGTAGGCCTTGAAGATCCGAAAACAGGCAAGCGTCCTTATGCAGTAGTTCAGCTGCGCCAGGATGATGCTGCAGGAACTCTGTATAATATTGTCGGTTTCCAGACTCATTTAAAGTGGGGCCCGCAAAAAGAAGTACTACAGCTGATTCCCGGACTGGAAAATGCTGAGATTGTCAGATATGGAGTCATGCACAGAAATACGTTTATCAACTCACCGAAGGTATTAAATGCAACCTACCAGTTCAGGAACAGGGATGACCTTTTCTTTGCTGGACAAATGACAGGTGTTGAAGGATATGTAGAATCTGCTGCAAGCGGCCTTATTGCCGGAATCAATGCGGCAAGGCTTGTTATGGGAGAGGAACCTGTTGAATTCCCTCATGAAACTGCAATGGGCAGCATGGCTCGTTATATAACAACGACGAATGCAAAGAACTTCCAGCCAATGAACGCAAACTTCGGGCTCTTTCCTGAGCTGCCTGAAAAAATTCGCGGTAAACAGGAACGGAATGAAAAACATGCTAACAGAGCATTAGAAACAATTCAGAAATTTGTGAAAAATTTGTAATTTTTATTGCGAGGGCTATGTAAATATGATACTATTTAGTAGCCCTTGTGAGGTGAAAAAATGGATGTAAATGTGAACAATTCTTTAAAGATATTTATTGAATATTTACAAATTGAAAAGAATTACTCACAATATACAATTGAACATTATCAGCATGATATTAGGGAGTTTTTTTTGTTCATGTCTGAACAAGGAATTGAACGCCTGGATAATGTCGAGTACTCAGATACGAGAATTTACCTTACCAAATTATTCAATCAGCAGCTATCACGAAAATCAGTAGCAAGGAAAATATCCTGTATGAGAAGCTTTTATAAATTTCTTCTGCGGGAAAAACAGGTGGAAGACAATCCTTTTTCTCTTGTATCCATTCCAAAGCTTGAAAAGCGCCTGCCAGACTTCTTTTATGAAGAGGAGCTCTCAGAGCTTTTTAAAGCCTGTGAAACTGAAACTGTTCTTGGTAAAAGGAATAAGGCTCTGCTTGAATTGCTTTATGCTACAGGGATCCGTGTAGGGGAATGCTCCAAAATCCAGCTTAAAGATTTAGATTTATCGCTGTCAACGGTTTTGGTGCATGGAAAAAGGAGAAAAGAAAGGTATGTACCTTTCGGCAGTTTCGCCCATGACGCTCTTGAAGATTACATATTGAATGGGAGAAAGGATCTTCTAAAGGAAAAAGAGGATCACGGCTATTTATTTTTGAATTTTCGCGGCGGGCCGCTTACGGATCGAGGAATACGTGAAATATTGAATAAATTGATTGAACAATCTGCTTTAACGGGAAAAATACACCCGCATAAACTGCGCCATTCTTTTGCCACTCATATGATGAGCAATGGTGCGGATATGAGGACAGTACAAGAATTGCTTGGCCATGCGTTCCTTTCTTCGACGCAGGTCTATACGCATGTAACAAAAGAACATTTACGAAATATTTATTTGTCACATCACCCGAGGGCTTAAGCCAGAAGGAGGACGAAAAGATGTCAGAATTCCATTCTACCACGATATTTGCTGTACAGCATAAAGGCCAGTGTGCCATGTCAGGCGATGGCCAGGTAACCTTTGGGAATGCTGTAGTGATGAAACACACAGCGAAGAAGGTCCGTAAGTTGTTTAATGGGAAAGTGATAGCTGGTTTTGCAGGTTCAGTTGCTGATGCATTCACATTATTTGAAATGTTTGAAGGCAAGCTTGAGGAGTATAATGGAAATCTTCAGCGGGCAGCAGTAGAACTTGCCAAGGAGTGGCGAAGCGATAAGGTGCTAAGGAAACTTGAAGCAATGCTGATTGTTATGAATGAGAAAGACATGCTGCTGATCTCAGGGACAGGTGAAGTCATCGAGCCTGATGATGGCATTTTGGCTATCGGTTCTGGCGGCAATTATGCCTTGTCTGCAGGCAGAGCGCTTAAGTCGTATGCAGGCGATCATTTGACTGCAAAGGAAATTGCGAAAGCTTCACTGGAAATAGCAGCTGACATTTGCGTATACACGAATCACAATATCATTGTAGAAGAACTGTAACGGAAAAGGAGTGTTTAGATTGAAACAAACAACCAATTTAACTCCAAGGCAAATCGTGGAAAGGCTGGATCAATACATTGTCGGCCAAAAGGATGCTAAAAAAGCTGTTGCAGTAGCTTTGAGAAACAGATATCGCCGAGGCTTGCTGGCTGAAAATATTCGGGATGAGGTAATTCCGAAGAATATTCTGATGATCGGACCTACAGGGGTAGGGAAAACTGAGATTGCAAGGAGAATGGCAAAGCTGGTAGGCGCGCCTTTTGTTAAGGTGGAGGCAACTAAGTTCACTGAAGTTGGCTATGTTGGCCGCGATGTAGAATCAATGGTAAGAGACCTTGTTGAAACTTCCATCAGGCTCGTTAAAGAAGAAAAGATGCAGCGTGTCAAGGAGCCTGCCGAAGACAATGCGAATCGCCGTTTAGTAGAACTGCTTGTACCTTCTGCCAAAAAATCAGTGAATTATAAGAATCCACTGGAAATGCTGTTTGGAGGTGCTGGCCAGCAGGAGCAGGAATCCAGCCAGACAGAGGATTTGGGTTTATATGAAAAACGGAAAGTCATCAAGCAGAAGCTTGAATTAGGTGAATTGGAAGATGAACTGATAACAGTCGAGGTGGAAGAACAGGCCCCTTCGATGTTTGATATGCTTCAGGGCTCCGGGATGGAACAGATGGGCATGAATATGCAGGACGCTCTGAGCGGTTTGATGCCAAAGAAACGGAAAAAACGCAAACTGCCTGTCCGTGAAGCCCGTAAAGTTTTAATCAATGAAGAAGCCCAAAAACTGATTGATATGGATGAAGTGACACAGGAAGCAACGTATCGTGCTGAGCAGGCAGGTATCATTTTCATCGACGAAATTGACAAGATTGCCAGCAAGAATTCCGGAGGATCGAGTGCCGATGTATCTCGTGAAGGTGTCCAGCGGGACATTCTGCCTGTTGTCGAGGGTTCAACGGTCAATACAAAATATGGCCCTGTGAAGACTGACCATATTTTATTTATTGCCGCCGGGGCCTTCCATATGGCTAAGCCGTCAGATTTAATACCTGAATTGCAGGGACGCTTCCCGATCAGGGTTGAACTTACGAAGCTGACTGTGGAGGACTTTTATCGGATTCTCGTTGAGCCGGACAACGCCTTAACGAAACAATATCAAGCATTATTGGAAACAGAAGGTATACAAATTGAATTTTCTGACGATGCTATTCGTAAGATTGCAGAAGTAGCTTATGAAGTGAACCAGAATACCGACAATATCGGTGCCAGAAGACTCCAGACCATCCTTGAAAAGCTGCTGGAGGATCTTAGCTTTGAAGCGCCTGACATCAATCTGGAGAAGGTTGCGATCACTCCGCAGTATGTGGAAGAAAAGCTTGGCGCGATCTCCAGGGACAAAGATTTAAGCCAGTTCATATTGTAGTGTTTACCGTTTTAATGCATACGCAAAGGGGTAGACAAGTAAAGATTGCCCATAACGGTGTATTTAAAACTGGCCAGTAAAATAGAATATGTAATTTGTGTTGAAGCAAATAGGAGGAAGAAACAATGGACTTACTAACTAAAACGAGAAAGATTAATGCACTGCTCCAAAAAGCTGCAGGCAAGCCAGTTAACTTCAAAGAAATGTCAGAAACACTAAGTGAAGTAATCGAAGCTAATATTTTCGTCGTCAGCAGACGCGGAAAGCTTTTAGGCTTTGCTATCAATCAGCAAATTGAAAACGAGCGTATGGTAAAAATGCTTGAAGACAGACAGTTTCCAGAGGAATATACAAAGAATCTATTCAACATTCAGGAAACATCCCCTAATCTTGATGTGAACAGTGAATACACAGCGTTCCCGGTTGAAAATAAGGACCTGTTCAAGAATGGATTAACTACAATCGTTCCTATTATTGGAGGCGGTGAACGCCTTGGAACATTGATCCTGGCTCGCCTTGAGGAGCAGTTCCATGATGATGACCTGATTCTTGGTGAATATGGCGCTACAGTAGTAGGCATGGAAATCCTGCGCGAAAAAGCAGAAGAAATTGAAGATGAAGCCCGCAGCAAAGCGGTAGTTCAAATGGCGATCAGTTCACTTTCCTACAGTGAGCTTGAAGCGATTGAACATATCTTTGAAGAGCTTAACGGCAGGGAAGGGCTTTTGGTTGCATCGAAAATTGCCGACCGTGTAGGAATTACCCGCTCTGTAATTGTCAACGCCCTTCGTAAGCTGGAAAGTGCTGGTGTCATTGAGTCCCGCTCACTTGGCATGAAGGGAACTTACATTAAGGTCCTGAACGACAAGTTCTTATTTGAACTAGAAAAACTTAAAAGCAACTAATTATTAATATGTAAAAACCCGTTGGTTGTCCAACGGGTTTTTTTTATGCAGTTAGCTAGTTATTTATTACAAAATGATTTCGAAATTTTTACATAAATAACATCTCTTTATGTAATTTCTTCCATTTTAATACCTTAAATTACCTCATACCCCATTGGGTTTAATGAGTAAAAAGAACTAAATTGTCGAAAAACAAGATTGTAAGTTTAATTCATTTCAACTATAACATGGAAAAAAAGATAAGGAATTTTGTAATGAATACAAGGAAAATACATTAAAAGTAATATTTATAGTCCTTTTTACCTGATTATTAAAATGAGCCGTTTTCACGAGAAAAATTAACCGAAAGGACATAGACAGTTTATTTCAGATTCTTTACAATTAGGTGTATATGACGGGATTCACCAAAGAATTACAAAATTCAGCAAAAGATCAATGAACAGCTGAGGAGTGAAAAAAGTTGAAGTTGTTTTCAAATACGATATCGACGCTTGAGCATGCATTAAATTATTCATCCATGAAACAGAAGGTCGTGTCGCAAAATATTGCGAATGTCGATACACCGAATTATAAAGCGAAAGATGTCAGCTTCAAAGCAGCATTCGAGCAGGCGATGGGAAACAACATTGAAGCCTATAAGTCTGACAGCCGCCATCTTGATTTTACAGGCAAAAGCTCCATGCCAGGTGTAGTTAGTAGGAACCTCAACTACAATGAAAATGGCAACAGCGTTGACCTGGACAAAGAAATGTCTGATCTTGCTACTAACCAGATTTATTACAATGCTTTGACAGAAAGGATTAACGGGAAATTCAATTCCCTCCAATCCGTTATACGAGGTGGGAAATAAATATGTCAATGTTCCATAGCATGAATACCACTGCCTCTGCACTGACAGCACAGCGTCTTAGAATGGATGTGATTTCATCCAACATGGCAAATGTCGATTCAACCAGAGGGGCTGACGGTAATCCATATAGAAGGAAAATGGTCGTCCTTGAACCGAAGGATGGAAGCTTTTCTTCTTTCTTAAATAAGGCCATGGGGAGTACTCGAGGAAGTGGATTGGGTAATGGGGTTAAGGTATCTCAAATTAAAGAAGACACAGATACACCGTTTAAAATGGTTTTTGATCCTGAGCACCCGGATGCTGACCAGAATGGTTATGTCGCTTATCCGAATGTCGACCCTTTACGGGAAATGGTCGACCTGATCAGTGCTACAAGATCATATGAAGCAAACGTTACTGTGTTCAATGCTTCAAAAAGTATGATGATGAAGGCTTTGGAAATAGGAAAATAAGGAGAGAAATATAGATGAATACATTAGGGATTAATTCTGCAGCCCCTATGATCAGACCATTTGCGACGGATAGGCAGACTCCCACACCTACACCATACGAAGCACAAAAAAGTTTTGCGTCCGTACTAAAGCAATCAATTGAAAATTTAAATCAAACCCAGCTTCAATCTGATAAGATGACTGAAAAACTGGCGCTGGGTGAAAATGTAGATTTGCACCAGGTGATGATTGCAAGCCAAAAAGCAAGCATTACTCTGCAGGCAACCATGGAAGTCAGAAATAAAGTAGTTGAAGCTTACCAGGAAATGATGAGAATGCAAGTCTAATAATTTTGGCTAAAAACTAGTGTAGCGGTTATTAGCTGTATAAAAAGAAGAGACTTAATAACCGGAGGATTGAAATGAAAGAAACCATTCAAAGGTATTTACATACAATGAAGGATTTCTGGCAAGGGCGCACCAGAAAGCAAAAAATAAGTCTTGGTGTGTCCCTTTTCTTGATATTAGCGGTTGCCGGACTTACAGCCTTCTTCACGACACGTACGAACCTCGTACCGCTGTATAGCAATCTATCACCCGCTGAGACAGGCACGATCAAAGAGAGTCTGGATTCCAGAGGTATTAAATCTGAAATTGCAGATAATGGGAAAACCATTTTAGTTCCAGAAGAATCAGTAGATAGTTTAAAAGTAGAACTTGCTGCTGAAGGGATACCGAAATCAGGAAGCATTGATTATTCGTTTTTTAGCCAGAATGCGGGTTTAGGAATGACTGATAATGAATTCAATGTCCTCAAGCTTGAGGCAATGCAGACTGAATTGGCAGACCTGATGAAAGGCATTGAAGGCGTCAATGACGCTAAGGTGATGATTAATCTGCCTGAAAAGGGCATTTTTGTAAATGATACAAATGAACAGGCTTCGGCTTCAATTGTTTTGAACACGAGCCCGGGGTATCAATTCAAGGAAGAACAAATCAATTCACTTTATCATTTAGTGGCAAAGAGTGTTCCAAATCTTCCCACTGATAATATCGTCATCATGAATCAATTCTTTGAGTACTTTGATTTGAAAAATGAGGAAAATTCTACAGGGTCATCTTTTGCATCACAGCATCAAATAAAACAGCAAATTGAACGTGATGTCCAGAGACAGGTTCAAAACATGCTTGGAACGTTGATGGGCCATGACAAAGTAGTTGTATCTGTTACTGCGGATGTTGATTTCACCCAGGAAAATCGAGAAGAGAACCTAGTTGAGCCAGTCGATAAGGAAAATATGGAGGGCATTGCCATCAGCGCGCAAAGGATTACTGAAACCTTTTCCGGCAATGCTGACCAGGCGGGAGGAGTTCCTGAAGGCAGCAATCCTGCCGATACGACCGGAGCTCAGTATCTTGAAGGTGCGAACGGCAACGGGGATTATGAACGAGTAGAAGAAACGATAAATAATGAAGTAAGCAGGATCCGCAAGGAAATTACCGAGAGTCCTTATAAGGTAAGAGACCTTGGTATCCAGGTAATGGTCGAACCGCCTACGCCTGATGATCCAAATTCACTTCCACAGGAACGCGTTGAGGATATTACTAGAATCCTGGGCACCATTGTCAGAACAACAATCGATAAGAATGCCGCAGATACCGAACTGACAGATGAGGCCATTGAAGATAAGGTAATCGTTTCAGTTCAGCCGTTCAACGGGAAAGTAACCTTTGATAATAAAGCAGTCCAGAAGCTTCCATGGTGGATCTACCTCGTTGGCGGTGTGCTGCTGGCAATCATAGCGCTCCTTCTGATATTGTTCCTGCGTTCCCGCAAAACGAAGGAAGAGGAGGAAATATTCTTTGAAGAAAAAACTGAAAAAATTAAGGTGCACGTTCCTGATGTCAACAAGGAATTTGAAACAGAAAGCAGCATGAAGAAGAAGCAGCTTGAGAAGATGGCGAAAGAAAAGCCGGAAGACTTTGCTAAGTTATTGAGGACTTGGATATCCGAGGAATAGGAGGAGGAAAAATGGCAAGGAAGGACCAGAAAGAACTGACCGGAAAACAAAAAGCAGCGATCCTCCTTATTTCCCTGGGACCGGATGTATCCGCCTCGGTGTATAAACATTTAAGTGAAGAGGAAATCGAGAAGCTGACCCTTGAAATATCAGGAGTGAAAAAAGTAGATTCAAGTGCCAAAGAAGAAATTCTGGAAGAATTCCATAATATCGCCTTAGCGCAGGATTATATCACCCAGGGTGGGATTGGATACGCAAAGACCGTTCTTGAGAAGGCTCTTGGTGCGGAACAGGCAGCGGTCATCATCAACAGGCTGACTTCGTCGCTGCAGGTTCGTCCATTTGATTTTGCACGGAAAGCGGACGCAGGACAAATTCTGAATTTTATCCAAAATGAGCATCCTCAAACTATTGCACTTATTCTTTCTTATCTGGATTCTGCTCAAGCAGGTCAAATACTTTCAGAATTGCCTCAAGAGGTACAGGCGGATATTGCCCGCAGAATTGCGGTAATGGACAGTACTTCACCCGAAATCATTAACGAAGTGGAGCAGATTCTTGAAAGGAAGCTATCCGCAACGGTAACACAGGATTATACACAAACTGGCGGCATAGAAGCAGTTGTGGATGTCTTGAATGGTGTTGACAGGGCGACTGAAAGGACAATCCTTGATGCTCTTGAAATCCAGGATCCTGAATTGGCGGAGGAAATCAAGAAGAGAATGTTTGTGTTTGAGGATATTGTTACGCTTGATAATCGTGCGATTCAGCGCGTAATCCGCGATTGTGAAAATGAAGACCTCATGCTTGCTCTTAAGGTGTCAAGTGATGAAGTTAAGGAAATCGTCTTCAAGAATATGTCCAAGCGCATGGTTGAAACGTTCAAGGATGAGATGGAATACATGGGGCCTGTACGTTTACGTGATGTTGAAGAAGCACAATCCAGAATTGTCGCAATCATTCGCCGACTGGAGGAAGCTGGTGAAATCGTCGTAGCACGCGGCGGAGGAGATGATATTATTGTCTAGGCTTATAAAATCCCACTTCAGCAATCCATCACCTTCTGAAAAGAAAGTCATTTCCATTAAGGTAATGGAAAATAAGATAGATTCTGAGGATAGCAGACCAGCCTTTTTACTTACCGAGGGAGAACGTGATCGGATTTTAGCTCAGGCAAGGATTGAAGCAGAACAAATAATAACGAGAGCCAATGAAGAAGCAAGGATTATTAGAGAACAGATCAATAATGAGCAGCTAGCCTGGGAACAGCAGAAAGCAGTTTTATCTGAGGACGCAAGGGCAGTCGGATATGAACGCGGTCTCAAGCAAGGCCATCAGCAAGGGTATGAAGAGTATCAAGGTTTAATCCAGTCAGCTCAAGAAGTGATTGAAGCATCAAAGCAGGATTATCAAACCCATATAGAATCATCAGAAAAGGTAATCCTGGATCTTGCCATTAAAGTGGCTGGCAAGATTCTTGGCAAGAAGCTGACAGATGCGGAAGAAGAGTTCATGTCACTCGTAAAAAGGGCTTTGAAAAACGCAAGGGATTACAGGGATATTCAGCTGCATATTCATCCCAGCCACTATCATTTTCTGCTTGGCAATAAAGAGGAGCTTATTGCGATCTTTCCAAAAGAAATGGATTTTTATATATATCCTGATGATGAATTGGCAGAGGACTCCTGCATAATCGAATCGGAAAATGGCAGGATTGATGCCTCTGTTGACAGCCAGTTAGAGGAGATCAAACAAAAACTGTTTGAGATGTTGGAGAGTGAGCAACAGTGAAGGCCTCGGATTTAATCCAACAAGTTGATGAAATCGATAGCTTCAAGAGATATGGACGCGTTAAACAAGTGGTTGGCCTGATGATCGAGTCCCAAGGGCCAGAGAGTTCGATTGGTGATGTTTGTTTCATCCATGTAGGCACTAAGAAAAAACGGAAAATCCAGGCGGAGGTTGTCGGATTCAAGGATGAAAGCGTCATTTTAATGCCTTATACATCCGTAAATGATATAGCACCTGGAAGTTTAGTAGAGACAACAATGAAGCCACTCGAAATTAAAACTGGCCCTGGTTTGATCGGCAAGGTGGTTGATTCACTGGGGATACCGCTGGACCAGTCGGCTTTGCCAAAGGGCCTCGCAGCTGTGCCGACGGAACAGGATCCTCCAAATCCGATGAGCCGGCCGCCTATTTCAGAGCCGATTGAAGTCGGTGTTCGAATGATTGACAGCTTGCTGACCGTAGGCAACGGCCAGCGTGTTGGGATCTTTGCAGGCAGCGGTGTCGGCAAAAGTACATTGCTTGGCATGATTGCCCGCAACACAACTGCAGACCTGAATGTAATTGGGCTCATCGGCGAGCGAGGGCGAGAAGTTCGCGAATTCATTGAAAGGGACCTCGGCCCTGAAGGGTTAAAAAGGTCAATCGTTGTTGTTGCTACATCTGACCAACCTGCACTTATGAGAATCAAGGGGGCGTACACCGCAACAGCGATTGCCGAATACTTCCGGGATAAAGGGCTGAATGTAATGCTGATGATGGACTCAGTAACCAGGGTGGCAATGGCCCAGCGTGAAGTTGGACTTGCCGTTGGTGAGCCTCCGACTACAAAAGGCTATACCCCGTCAGTTTTTGCAATATTATCACGGCTGCTTGAAAGAACTGGAACAAATGAGCATGGTTCGATAACTGGGTTTTATACGGTACTGGTTGATGGTGACGATATGAATGAGCCAATCGCTGATACTGTCCGAGGCATATTAGATGGTCACTTCGTCCTTGACCGGAACCTTGCTAATAAGGGGCAATATCCTGCGGTAAATGTTTTAAAGAGCATAAGCAGGATCATGAACAATATTGCTGGTGAGGAACATATCAAGGCAGCAGAAAGATTAAGGGAGCTGCTTAGTACCTATATCAATTCCGAGGATTTAATCAATATCGGGGCATATAAGAAGGGGTCTTCACCTGAAATAGATGAGGCAATTATGAGATACCCTCAAATTATGAGTTTTTTGAAGCAGGGTACTAGTGAAAAGGTGTCGATCGAGCAAAGTATTCATGAACTGATGCAATTAGTAGGGAAGGGTTGACCGTATCAATGGGATATCAATACAAATTCGATAAGATCCTGACCCTGAAATCAAGGGAAAAAGAAGAAGCACAAACGGTATATCAGGATTCTGTAAAGAAGTTCGAAGAAGCTGCGGACAGACTATACCAACTCCTGAAGAAAAAAGAAGACCTTGAAAGCTTCCAATCAGGCAGGCTGGTTAGCGGTCTGCCAGTACAGGAAATCCGCCATCATCAACAGTTCATCGGAAATCTTGAAAAATCGATTGCACATTATCAAAAGATTGTTATGAATGCAAGGAATCTTATGAACTATCAGCAAATGCAGCTGGTTGAAAAGAATGTCGAAGTAAAGAAGTATGAAAAGATCAAAGAAAAAGACCATCTCCAATTTCTGGCGGAAGAAAAATATGCAGAGAACAGGATGATGGATGAGATCTCGATTCAGCAATACATGAACCGGGAAATTAGGTGATTTAATGAGTAAGAATCCAGAAGAACTAGAAGAACAGCCAGTCAATCGATTTCAGTGGTTTTTGTACGTAATTGCCATACCATCTCTATTCGCAGTCGTCATTGCTTTAGTCGTGCTTTCGTTTGCTGGCATAAATGTTTTCCAGACGGCGTCTGAGCTTGGCGGAAAAATCCCCTTCATTTCAGGATTGGTAAAAGAAAATAAACAGTCTTCTGTAGAGGAATATGAGAAAAACATCATTGACCTGGAAGCGGAAATCCAGGACCGTGAAGCCAAGATTGAACAGCTGCAGGCCAAAATTGAGAGCAAAGATACTACAGTAGACCGATTGGAATTGGAGAAGGCGCAGCTCCAGGAGCAGATCGACGAGCTGTTAGCCATACAGGAAGAAAATAAACGGGCGTTCAGGGACATTGTAAAAACATATGAATCCATGTCTGCAAAGAAAGCAGCTCCAATCCTTGCAGAAATGGAAACAAACGAGGCTGTTAAAATCCTGACGAACATCAAAGCAGAATCCTTGGCTGCAATCATGGAAAAGCTTCCCGCAAAGGATGCAGCCAGATTTACAGAAATGCTTACTAATGAAACAGAAAGTAAAGAGCAATAAATACTGAAGGATTTGAAAGGGGGTGAAAAACATGGAAATAGGAGGAGTTATCACGCTTAGTCCTGGTACAGGAAATATATTACCCAGGGAGAATACAGGAAAGCTTGGCAGTTTTGCGGTCATGATGGAAGCAGTTCTTTCAGGAACTTCAAGCGTGGGCAATTCAGGTGAGCTGCAAGTAAATGAGGATTTGCAGGACTTTATTGACTTGGCTGCTTTCTTGAAAAATACTGATTTACTCGATCTTGAAGGGGGCGGTAAGCTTCTGGAAGATATGGGTTCGAATCCTGGGAACTTGCTTGAGAAAGCTTTTTCCTACTTTGGAATCACAGATGAAGAGCTTCAATTGGTAATCGATAATTGGACTGAAAAGACAGAAGGACAAGTGGATCTGTATGGGGCTTTAACTGCGATGCTGGCCAACATGTCCAATATTCCGGCTGAAGAGCTGGCAATTAAGATGCAGCATTCTGAACAGTCTGTAATTAAAGCACTCAAACTATATGATTTGATGATGAGCTACAGCAAGGAAAGTGATGATCCACATTCCGGCATGATTAAGGAAACTCTCAAAACTCTATATATGAGTATTGAAGCCGTGAAAAGAGAAAGTTTGCAGGCAAATTATTTACAAACCCGCTTTACCCGGCTGGCAGCAGACTTAAACCTCTTAAACTCAAAACCCGCCAATTTAAATGAAACGCATGGTGCAAATGAGATTTCAGCTTCAAAAATTGATGGAATGGTATTTTTACCCCACCTGACAAGGGCTGAACAGCTTACATTAATGCTGAATGATCAGGGAAAACCTGTATCTGCGGAACAGTTAATGAAGCAATTTGAATCCATTCTGGCAAAATCGCAATTCATTAATAGTGGCGGTACGCAAAAACTGTTTATAAAATTGTTCCCTGAGCATCTTGGCAGTATTCGCGTGGAATTATTTCAAAAGGACCAAGTCATGATGGCAAGGATTATTACCTCAACTGGGGCAGCCAAAGAAACGCTAGAATCGCAGGTGAATGGGCTGAAGCAGGCTTTTGCTGCGCAGAGCCTGTCTGTTGATAGAATAGAAATTTTTCAGCAACCGTCTCAGCAGGAACGGTTTTTGAACAGGGATCCACACCAACAGCAGCATAATGAATCCCAAAAACAGCAGCAGGAAGAACAAAGTGAACAAGGAAATTTTAGCCTATCATTCGAAGAAGCATTGCTGAATACCGAAATTTAGGGGGATATGGGCATGGTGAATTCAATCAATTCTTCATATATGCTTTCAAACCTGCAAAAAGAACGAAAAACGGGTTCTGATGTGCTCGGCAAGGATGATTTTTTAAAAATCCTCATGACCCAGCTTCAGAATCAGGATCCTCTGAATCCGATGCAGGACAAAGACTTCATCGCTCAGATGGCCACGTTTTCGACCCTTGAGCAGATTACGAACATGGGTAAGTCGATCGATCAGTTTGTACAGGCAGAAAAGCAAAACAAGATGATTTCATATAGCCAGTTCGTTGGCAGAGATATTACCTGGCACAAGATTGAGGAACAGGATGGACAGCAAATTGTTAAAGAGGGCAGCGGCAAGGTTGCAACTGTTCAATTTAAGGAAGATACGGTGTCTTTTGTCCTTGAGGATGGTACTGCACTGGAGCCTGCAAACATATCTCAAATCAATGAGATTTCAAGTGAAAACCACATGCTGCAGGCAAGCATGCTGATTGGAAAAACAATCACATATTTAGACGCAAATAAAGCTGAAAAAACGGCTATTGTTGAATCAGTATCATTTAAGAATGGCAAGACCTCTTATGTGTTAGGAGATGAAGGCCATACAAGTATTGTCTCTGCACAAATCACCAAAATCCAGTGATATAGGGAAGTGACGAGATGGAGAAAACAAGTTTCCGTCCAATCCAGTCCCTGCCTGTCAGCGGTAATAGCCAAAAACCTGTAAAAGCAAGCCAGCTGGCTCAAACACCATTTTCGCTGCACCTGCAATCCGCGATTCAGTCAAGGACCAGGCTGACATTAAGCAAGCATGCCAGTGAACGGCTGCAGCAGCGGGGTATTAGTATATCTGAAGAACGCTGGAACAAGATTGAGGAAAAGGTTAAGCAGGCAAAGGACAAAGGAGTAAATGACTCGCTTGTGCTGCTAAGAGATGCAGCCTTGATTGTCAGTGCGAAAAATAACACCGTCATTACAGCCATGGGACGACAGGAAGCAGAAGAACAAATTTTCACGAATATCAACGGAACCATTGTCTTGGACCAAAAATAAAACCGGGCTGGACCTTTACGGAGGCCCTGGACTGCGGACCGATTGAAGCAGTCCCTTATAAAGGAAGGAGTCAATCATATGCTTCGTTCAATGTATTCAGGAATCAGCGGTATGAAAAACTTTCAAACTAAGTTGGATGTTATCGGCAACAATATTGCCAATGTAAATACTTACGGTTTTAAAAAAGGGCGGGTCACATTTAAGGATGCCATGAATCAAATGATATCTGGTGCAAGTGCTGTTCAGAACAATCGTGGTGGAAGAAATCCAATGCAAGTTGGTCTTGGCTCTACAATGGCAAGCATTGATACAATAGATACCCAGGCGAGCTTGCAGACAACAGGACGAGCACTGGATTTGGCGATTACTGGAGATGGGTATTTTATTGTTAAACAGGGCCAATCTGAATTGTATACTCGTGCCGGGAACTTTTATCTAGACGATTATGGAACGCTTGTAACAAGTGACGGATTAAAATTGCAGGCATTGAATAAGAATGGCACGCTTGAAGATGTGACGGTAAACGTAAATGCCTTACTTCCAGCTAAAACAACTACTGAACTAGTTATGAAAGGTAATCTGCCGAAGGATGCAAAAGGTGAATCTGAAACTTTGCAGCAAATCAAAGTAGTTGATGACCAAGGCGTAGAACATATTCTTGATATGACAATTTCGCCTATAACTCCTGCTACTGGTGACTGGAAGGTTTCGTTCGTTGATAAGTCTGTTGCAAATGCAACCCCAGTGACAATGAATATTAAAATACCGGCAGCTACACCAAATCAAAATATATCATTGACAGTTAATAATGGCAGCGGGGGATCTAAGCCAATTCCTGTAACCATTTCACTAGCTGATTTAACGATAGACGGTGGCAGCATGGATGCCAATGCCTACCCGGATGGAAATACACAAGGCTTGCTTGAAAGCTTTAATATTGGCTCAAGCGGCGAAATCAATGGTGTCTATTCAAACGGCTTAATCCTGACTATTGGGCAGTTAGCGTTAGCTAAATTCAGCAATCCGTCTGGTCTTATAAAAGCTGGTAACAATACCTTCCAGGAATCAGTGAACTCAGGCCAAAGAAGCCTTGGTGTACCTGGAGAAGGCCGCGGGACAATCGCTGCCGGTGCTCTCGAAATGTCAAACGTTGACCTCTCTGAGGAATTTACGGAAATGATCACCGCCCAGCGCGGCTTCCAGGCTAATACGAGAATAATCACAACGTCGGATGAAATCCTGCAAGAGCTGATTAACTTAAAACGATAGTTTAAGAGAGGAGCAGGGCTGAAGGCGAGATGCTTTTGGCCCCTGTAAATAAAAATGATCCAGGTTACCAAGCTGAATGGGAAAGCTTTTAGAATCAATCCATTATTCATTGAGACTGTTGAATCCTTTCCGGATACGACAATCATGCTGACAAATGGCAGGAAGTATGTTGTCAGGGAAAGTGAAGAACAGGTCAGCCTGTTAATTAAGGAATTTTTTCAGAATGTCGGCCTTGTTGGAAGGCGTACTGTGGAGGAACTGGAAGATGAAGAATAATAAGCTAGTAATGATCATGGCTATCATGCTTGTAGCCATTATGCTGGTTGGTACTATCGCGCTTGTCGCAGTTATGAAACTGACAGGTGATGATCCGGATAAGGAACCATCAATAGATGAGGTCCTGGAAGCGTCAGTGGATATACCGGAAGTTACAACAAATCTTGCATCTGATGATTTCATCAAGATTTCTTTCAAGATTGAAACAGACAGTAAAAAGGCAAAGGAAGAACTCGAGAAGCGGGACTTTCAGGTAAGAAATATTATTATCTACGAACTGTCTGAAAAAAAATCAGAGGAACTCCAGGGCAAGGAAGGCAAGATGAAACTGGAAGAAACACTTAAAACGAAATTGAACAGCCTGATGCAAAAAGGAAAAGTGCAAAAAGTGTATATCACAGGGTCTCTCCTCCAATAAAAACATTAACTAACTAAATATTGAACTGGAGGTGAGGATATGTCGGGAGAGGTATTATCACAAAGTGAAATTGATGCTTTGCTGTCTGCATTGTCAACAGGCGAAATGGATGCGGATGAATTAAAGAAAGAACAAGTTGAAAAAAGGGTTAAAGTTTATGATTTCAGGAGAGCGCTTCGATTCTCAAAGGATCAAATCCGCAGCCTCACGCGAATACATGAAAACTTTGCAAGATTGCTAACTACATACTTCTCTGCCCAGCTGAGAACCTATGTGCAGATTAGTGTAGCTTCAGCTGATCAGATTCCATATGAAGAATTCATACGGTCAATTCCCAAAATGACCATTTTGAATGTCTTTGATGTTCCGCCGCTGGACGGCAGGATCCTGATGGAGGTCAATCCGAACATTGCCTATGCCATGATGGACAGACTTCTGGGAGGACGTGGCACGAGCCATAACAAGATTGAAAACCTCACAGAAATTGAGACGAAGATCATGTCAAACATGTTCGAGAAAGCTTTTGAGAACTTCCAGGAGGCGTGGGGCTCCATTTCAGATATTGATCCACAGCTGACCGAGTTCGAAGTGAATCCTCAATTTTTACAGATGGTTTCGCCAAATGAAACGGTGGTAGTCATTTCATTGAATACCACGATTGGAGAGGCCAGCGGGATGATCAATATTTGCATCCCACATGTCGTGCTGGAGCCGATTATCCCGATGCTGTCAGTGAAATATTGGATGCAGACAGACAAGAAGGAAGGCTTGCCAATAGAGTATGAGGTTCTGCAAAAGGAAATCCAGAAAGCGGATGTACCTATCACTGCAGAAATCGGCTCTTCCGAAATTTCAATCCAGGATTTCCTGATGCTCGATATAGGGGATGTGATTGAATTAAACCAGCAGATTGACCAGCCTATGATGATCAAAATCGGCGGCATTCCTAAATTTGTCGGGCAGCCAGGGAAAATCAACAAAAAATTAGCCATTCAAGTGTTGGATACATTGAAGGGAGGAGACGATGATGGTGGGCGATGATATGTTATCTCAAGATGAAATAGATGCGCTTTTAAGAGGAACATCTGAAGAAGCGAATGAAATAGATGAAACTATTAATGTTGATGATTTTTTCTCTTTTATGGAAAGAGACGCACTAGGTGAAGTAGGCAATATTTCCTTTGGAAGCTCGGCTACCGCATTATCTACTTTATTAAGCCAAAAGGTTGAAATTAATACGCCAACTGTTACGGTTGTGCACAGGACAAAACTAGAGGAAGAATTTCCAGATCCATATGTAGCGGTTCAAGTTCACTATACAGAAGGTTTCATTGGAAGCAATATGCTGGTTATTGAACGTAAAGACGCTGCAATCATTGCTGACCTTATGCTAGGGGGAGACGGGCATAACCCTAAGGAATTGCTGGATGAGATCCAGATGAGCGCAGTACAGGAAGCGATGAATCAAATGATGGGTTCAGCCGCAACCTCAATGTCTACCGTATTTAACAAGAGGGTGGATATCTCACCTCCAAATATCAATCTATTGAATGTAGTTGAAGGTGAAGGAACGGAATCGATTCCGGAAGATGATATTTTGGTAAAGGTTTCTTTTTCCTTGAAAATAGGAAGCCTAATCGATTCGAGCATCATGCAGCTCCTGCCAGTTTCTTTTGCAAAGAGTCTAGTTAATGAATTGCTGAATCCAGGTTCATCTCACGTTGAAGCTCCTCCTAAGCCTGGGCAGCCGCAGAATCTGCATCAGCCGGAGGTAAAAGCAGCTGTGAACCATCAGCCGGAACCAAATGCGATGGCGCAGCAGCCGTTATATCAGCAGGAACAAGCCTATTATCAGCCCAATCCGCAGCATAGCATGCCAGCAGAACAAGCCTGGAGCCAATCTCACATGCAGACAGGACCTCAGCATTTTGGCAATGTGATGACTGGAGTTCAGCCTACTGTTCAGCCAGCCGTGTTTTCGAATTTTGATTCTTACCAGCCGCAGCAGGCAGATACGAAAAACCTTGATATGCTTCTTGATATTCCATTGCAGGTCACAGTTGAGCTGGGAAGGACAAAGCGTTCTGTCAAGGATATCCTGGAGCTGACATCAGGATCCATCATTGAATTGGACAAGCTTGCTGGGGAGCCGGTCGACATTCTGGTAAATAACCGGTTAATCGCCCAGGGCGAGGTTGTTGTCATTGATGAAAACTTCGGAGTCCGTGTAACAGATATAATCAGCCAATCAGATCGGCTTAAAAAACTGAAGTAGATAGCAGGAGGAAGAACAATGTCAAAAAGAATCTTAGTCGTTGATGATGCAGCATTCATGAGAATGATGATAAAAGATATTTTAACGAAAAATGGTTTTGAGGTGGTTGCAGAAGCAGCAGATGGCATGCAAGCTCTTGAAAAATACAAGGAATTGCAGCCTGACCTTGTAACAATGGATATTACAATGCCCGAGATGGATGGAATCACATCCTTAAAGGAAATCAAAAAAGTGAACCCAAATGCCAAAGTCATCATGTGTTCGGCAATGGGACAGCAAGCAATGGTAATCGATGCAATCCAGGCTGGAGCGAAGGATTTCATCGTAAAACCATTCCAGGCAGACCGAGTCATTGAAGCGATTTCTAAAGCCTTAAGCTAACATTCTATTAAGTTATTGAATAGGTGAAAAAAACTAAGGTTATGAAAACAGCCTACTTAGAGGGTGCGGCAATTGATTAAATTAGTGAAAACTGCCACCACTATCCTTATCTTGTTAGCTGCTCTGTTGAGCCAAGGAAGCCTTGCCAATGCAGAGCAGCTTAATAAAAGTGTGAAGGATTGTCTGGAAAGTCCGGATTCCTGTAAAGACGGACAGGCAGGTAAAACAAACAACCAGACAGAAAGTACAGCCACAAAAGTCGGAGTCACCTTCATGGATTTTCTGCGGATGGTCCTGGCCACTGCTTTTGTAGCAGGACTTCTTTATTTCCTGCTTAAATTCATCAATAAGAAAAGCATGTCCTATAAGAGCTCGCAGCTCGTTGAGAACCTTGGCGGCACTAGCTTGGGAGCAAATAGGTCAATTCAGATTGTCAAGGCAGGAAACAGGCTGCTCATTGTTGGGGTTGGTGAGAATATCCAGCTTTTGAAGGAAATTGAAGACCCCGAGGAATACAAACAAGTAATCGAGGATTATAACAACAAAATGGAACAAATGGTCCAGCCAAGCGATATTGTGACAAAGCTGCTAAAAAGAGCGAATAAGGTTGAGAACAAGGAAAGCTCGAATTTTTCCTCATTATTGAAGAATCAGCTTAATGATATGGCGAGCGGCAGAAAGAAAATGCTTGATGAGATACAAAAGAAAGGGTCAGACAAACATGAATGAGTTTATGGAGTTTTTTAACAGCAGCGCTCCCGAGAATGTTTCTACATCTGTAAAGCTGATGCTCCTGCTGACTGTTCTTTCAATTGCGCCAAGCATACTGATTTTGATGACGAGCTTTACGAGGATCATTATTGTTCTTTCCTTTGTCAGAACGGCGCTTGCAACACAACAAATGCCGCCAAACCAGGTTTTGATCGGCTTAGCCATGTTCATGTCCTTCTTCATCATGGCCCCTACCTTCCAGGAAGTGAATGAACAGGCTCTGACGCCGCTCTTCAACGAAGAGATCAACCTGGAGCAAGCTTATGAAAAAGCATCAGTTCCTTTCAAGGAATTCATGAGTGCTCATACAAGGCAGAAAGACCTTGCTTTATTTCTTGAATATTCAAAAGCAGAGCGTCCTGAAACAGTTGCAGACATCCCTTTGACTGCTCTTGTACCTGCATTTGCGATAAGTGAAATAAAAACAGCTTTCCAAATAGGTTTCATGATTTTTATCCCCTTCCTGGTCATTGATATGGTCGTAGCTAGTGTCCTGATGTCGATGGGGATGATGATGCTTCCGCCAGTCATGATTTCACTACCATTCAAGATTCTGCTGTTCGTTATGGTAGATGGTTGGTATTTAGTAGTGAAGTCATTATTACAAAGTTTTTAAGCAGGTGATGAATAAATGACATCAGAAGCAGTCATCTCAATAGCAGAACGCGGCATCTATACGGTTCTGATGATCTCTGGCCCTCTTCTTGTCCTGGCGCTTGTAGTGGGTTTGATTGTGAGTATATTCCAGGCTACAACACAGATTCAGGAACAGACATTGGCCTTCGTGCCAAAAATAGTAGCCGTTTTGATCGGCATCGTATTTTTCGGGCCGTGGATGCTAAGCTATATGCTTTCTTATGCGAGTGAAATATTTTCAAATCTTACCAGGTTTGTAGGATGAGGCCATGATTGAGTTTATACCTTCATTTCCGGCATTCCTGCTGATCTTCGTCAGGGTGACATCCTTTTTTTTAATGATGCCGCTGTTTTCATATCGGACCATTCCAGCTTCGCATAAAGCCGGGTTGGGATTTTTCCTTTCTGTCATCATGTTCTCAACGGTAGGAACCTCAGAAATCATTATAGATGGAACTTATTTTTTATTAATTATAAAAGAAGCGCTTGTTGGCATTTTGATCGGGTTTATCGCTGCACTGATGATGTCAGCAGTACAAATTGCCGGCGGATTGATCGATTTTCAAATGGGTTTTGCAATCGCGAATGTCATTGACCCGCAAACAGGGGCTCAGAGTCCCTTGATGGGCCAGTATTTATATACATTAGCTTTACTGTTTTTGCTAACGGTCAATGGGCATCATCTACTTCTTGATGGGATTTTTTACAGTTATGATTTTGTTCCGATTGATCAATTGATGATTCCTTTTGGCGACAGGGATGTAGCCGAATTTATCATCCAGGCTTTCAACAGAATGTTCATCGTTGCATTCCAAATGTCCCTGCCGGTCGTGGGCAGCTTGTTCCTTGTGGATGTCGCCCTGGGTATTGTTGCGAGAACGGTGCCGCAGCTGAATATATTTGTGGTCGGCCTTCCGGTAAAGATTGGTGTCAGTTTCCTGGTTTTAATCGCAGTCATGGGTGTCCTGATGATGGTTATTTCAGAGCTTTTCTCCTCAGCCCTGGCTACTATGAGAGGTTTGATGGAGTTAATTGGAGGATCATAAATGGAATTATTGACATTAGATCTGCAGTTCTTTGCAGGCGAAAAAACAGAAAAAGCGACTCCAAAAAAGAAGCAGGATGCCAGAAGAAAAGGACAGGTTGCCAAAAGCCAGGACGTGAATACCGCTGTCGTTCTGTTAGCTGTTTTTTTATTTCTGATGTTTTTCGGCAAAACGATGACTGAGAGAATGATTGGGGTTCTCCGCCATTCCCTGCAAAGCTATATGTTTTTGGACCTCACCGAGAATAACATTCGAACCATTCTGATGGAAATTCTTTATGAACTAGCCATTTTCCTTGGGCCAGTAATGATTGTTGCCTTGATTGCAGGAGTGGCCTCCAATTATGCACAGGTTGGCTTCATGTTTTCCACTGAAGCGATCCAGATGAAACTTGAGAAGATTAACCCAATCAGCGGTTTTAAACGGATTTTTTCCATGAGGGCCATTGTCGAATTGATCAAGTCAATCCTTAAAATCTGTTTTGTCGGATTGATCGCATTTTCGGTGCTTTGGTTCAGGATGGATGAAGTTCTGCTGCTGGCCAACAAAAGTATTGCAGCAGCTATGGCAACCATAGCCGGATTAACACTCCAAATGGGGCTTTTTGCTTCCGGAGCATTGCTATTTTTATCGTTACTGGACTATCTTTACCAGAAATACGATTTTGAGAAGAGCATCAGGATGTCCAAGCAGGATATAAAAGATGAATACAAGAACATCGAAGGTGACCCGCTCATTAAATCAAAAATTAAGCAGAAACAAAGAGAGATGGCAATGCGGCGGATGATGCAAGAAGTCCCAAAAGCAGACGTAGTCATTACTAACCCGACCCATTTCGCGGTGGCACTTAAGTATGACGAACAGAAGGCAGACGCACCCGTGGTGGTTGCGAAGGGAGTGGACTTCGTCGCCCAGAAAATTAAACTGATTGCAAAGGAAAACGAGATTGCAACAGTTGAAAATAGGCCGCTGGCAAGAGCGCTTTACAGCCAGACAGAAATCGGAGATGCGATACCAGAGGAATTTTTCAAGGCAGTCGCCGAAATTCTCGCATTCGTATATCAGACAAAAAATAAAGTACTGTAGAATTTTGGGCATTGCAGTGTTAGGAGAGAAGAAATATGTC
The DNA here is from genome assembly GCF_057785455.1 of Mesobacillus sp. Taxonomy (NCBI): domain Bacteria; kingdom Bacillati; phylum Bacillota; class Bacilli; order Caryophanales; family Bacillaceae; genus Mesobacillus; species Mesobacillus sp. The sequence goes on along the minus strand of NZ_JBYNSB010000038.1, from coordinate 22,304 downwards.
AGCAAGAGATCTATCCGTCATTTTCGGCGTCATTTTAATAGTGGCAATGTTAATCATTCCTTTTCCATCATGGCTATTAAGTGTGCTGATCATGGTGAACATATCAATTGCATTATTGGTGCTGTTGAACACAATGAATATGACGGAGCCACTGCAATTTTCTGTTTTCCCTTCATTGCTGTTGATTTTAACTCTATTCCGATTAGGTTTGAATGTATCGACCACAAGATCAATTCTGTCCCATGGTGAAGCGGGAGGAGTTGTTGAGGTATTCGGCTCCTTCGTTGTAGGGGGAAATGTCATCGTTGGTATGGTAGTTTTCCTTATCTTGATCATCATACAGTTTATCGTTATCACCAAGGGTTCTGAACGTGTTTCTGAAGTTGCGGCAAGGTTTACTCTTGATGCTATGCCCGGTAAGCAGATGAGTATTGACGCAGATTTGAACGCAGGGATGATTTCAGAACAGCAGGCACGCGAACGCCGTGAAAAAGTCAGCCGGGAAGCGGATTTTTACGGAGCCATGGACGGAGCAAGCAAATTTGTTAAGGGTGACGCAATCGCGGGTATCATTATCGTATTAATCAACCTCATATTTGGGATTGTTATAGGGATGACCCAGCAAGGACTTGCGATTGGGGAAGCTGCACAAAGATACTCTCTCCTGACTGTAGGGGATGGCATTGTAAGCCAGATTCCGGCACTTTTAATTTCTACAGCAACAGGTATTGTTGTAACCCGTGCAGCATCTGATGGAAATCTCGGCTTTGATATCAGCTCACAGCTTACTGCATATCCAAAGATGCTATATGTCGCAGGAGGAACAATCTTCCTGCTTGGTTTATTCACCCCAATCACTGACCTCTTGACGATTCCGCTTGCAGCAGTAATGGCTGGAGGAGGCTATATGCTTACCCGTGTTCCGGAACCGGATAAGCAGCAGCTTGAGGATATGGATGAGGAAGTCCAAATGGATGAGATGAAGAGTCCTGAAAGTGTAGTCAACCTCTTGAATGTGGATCCGATTGAGTTTGAATTTGGCTATGGATTGATTCCCCTTGCCGATACGAATCAGGGTGGTGACCTGCTTGACCGGATTGTCATGATCAGAAGACAACTCGCCATTGAACTTGGATTAGTAATTCCAGTGGTAAGGATCCGCGACAATATACAGCTCCAGCCTAATGAATATCGCCTAAAGATAAAAGGAAATGAAATGGCAAGAGGAGAACTGCTCCTTGATCATTATCTCGCAATGAGCCCTGGAATTGAGGATGAGTCTGTAGAAGGTATTGAAACGATTGAGCCAAGCTTTGGACTTCCTGCGAAATGGATAACAGAAGAAATGAAGGAACAGGCAGAAATTTTCGGATATACAGTGGTCGATCCTCCGTCTGTTGTTTCAACACATATAACAGAAGTAATAAAATCAAATGCGCATGAGCTGCTTGGGCGACAGGAAACAAAACAGCTTATTGACCATCTGCGTGAAAGCTATCCGATTCTGGTAGAGGAAGCCACACCAAATCCTCTATCGGTCGGAGAGATACAGAAAGTGCTCGGAAAACTGCTTAAAGAAAATGTTTCTATCAGGAATCTTCCGGTCATTTTCGAAACGCTTGCTGATTATGGAAAAGTAACGACCGATACAGAGATACTCGCAGAATATGTGCGGCAGGCTCTTGCCAGACAAATTACCAATCAATACGCAAGAGCAGGAGAAACATTGAAGGTGATTACGCTTTCTGGGCGTGTTGAGAAGATGATAGCCGAGGGAGTGCAGCAAACCGAGCACGGCAACTATCTGTCCCTTGACCCAGGAGTATCCCAGGGGATTTTAGAATCAATTGCCAGCCAGGTGGAACAGCTCAGCATCATGGAACAGACACCGATCATTCTCTGTTCTCCGGCAGTCAGGATGTACGTAAGGCAATTAACAGAAAGGTACTTTGCTCAAATACCAGTATTGTCATATAACGAGCTTGAAGCGAATGTTGAAGTCCAAAGTGTCGGAGTGGTGAATGCAGAATGAAAGTGAAAAAATATACAGCATCATCCATGCCAGAAGCAATGAAGCAGGTAAGGGCCGAATTGGGAAGCGAGGCTGTCATCCTTAACTCTCGTGTCATCCAGTCTGGCGGTTTTATGGGGTTTTTCAAGAAAAGCACGATTGAGGTAATTGCAGCTATTGATCCGGATAATGAACCGAACCCAAACCCGGTACCATCTGAAAAGTCAAAAGCTAATCCCTTTGTCAGGCCGGTTGTGAATGTCTCGGAAAAAGTAAAAATACCTGTCAATCAATCTATTGCTGAAATTGCTCCTAAAGCTGACAGGGAGCTTATGAAGGAAATATCCCAGCTAAAGGAGTTGCTGAAGCAAAAAGGATCCGACTCCAATAATCCGGTAACTCTTCCTGAACCAATTAACTGCCAGCTTCAGGAGTTGAGAGATCAGGAGGTTAATGCGGCAATTATTGACGAAGTGGCTGCCAGCCTTTTAGAAAAATGGTATAGCGGTGGAGCAGTAGCAAGCAGGAAGGAAATTACAAAATGGAGTGCCGAGGTTATTGCCAATCGGTTATCTGCCTTCCCTTTTGGCGGAATTTCTTTTAACAGGAAATTCGTGAATGTGATTGGCCCAACAGGCGTAGGCAAGACAACGACCTTGGCAAAAATTGCAGCAGAGTGTGTCCTGAAGCATCAGAAAAAGGTTGCCTTCATCACAACAGATACTTACCGAATCGCTGCAATCGAACAGCTAAAAACATATGCGAAAATTCTCGATGTACCAATAGAAGTTTGCTATAACATGGAGGATTTTAAGGCATCAGCTGAAAAATTCCAAGATTATGATCTAGTTTTTATCGATACTGCAGGAAGAAACTTCCGAAATCAAAAGTATGTTACAGACCTGAAAGAGGCAATTGATTTTGATAAGGATATGGAAACATTCCTTGTTCTTGCCTTAACCTCAAAGCAGAAGGATATGGAGGAAATTCGCAGGCAATTTTCACTCATTCATATTGATAAATTCATTTTCACTAAACTGGATGAAACTTCAGTTTATGGGTCTATGTTGAATATGGCAGAAAAATTTTCAACAGGCATTGCATATGTAACAAATGGACAGGATGTCCCGGATGATTTGATTGAAGCGAATCCAGAAATTATCACCAATACAATTCTTGGAGTAAGCAGCTATGAGTGACCAGGCAGAGAAATTAAGAAAGCGGCTTAAACAAAATCTTCCAGTGAGGGAAGCCAAAACTCTTGCTGTCGTCAGCGGCAAAGGCGGTGTAGGGAAATCCAATTTTTCATTGAATTTCTCAATTTCCATGGCGAAAAAAGGGCATCGTGTGCTGCTGTTCGACCTTGATATTGGGATGGGCAATATTGAGATTTTAATGGGAAAGAGCTCCCGGCAGTCAATCGCGGATTTCTTTTCTGGTAATGCCTCACTTGAGGAGATTATCTGCAGTGGGCCTGAAGGGATTGAATATATATCTGGCGGTACTGGCTTAAGCCAGCTGATCAGGATGGACAGGGAAATGGTAGAGCATTTTACAGCCAGTCTTGGAGAGGTCCTGAAAAAATATGACTATCTTATATTTGACATGGGGGCTGGATTGAGTGAGGAAACATTATCAATCTTGTTATCTGTCAATGAAATTTTCGTCATCACTACAACGGAGCCAACTTCTTTGATGGATGCGTACGCAACCATGAAATATATTCATATGGCTGATGCTTCGTTGCCATTTCACTTAGTAGTCAACAGGGCTGGTTCAATAAAGGAAGGGAATGAGACGCTATCCAGATTGGAGGATGTCCTGTCCAAATTTCTCGGCCGTTCGGCAATAAAGCTAGGCATGCTGCCGGATGATAAATGTGTACATGAAGCCGTAAAAAGGCAAATTCCCTTCGTCTTGTTCAATGAACGGTCACAAGTATCAAAAGGAATGGCAGCAATAGTTGAAAAATACCTGAACAAAATGAGCTACAATGCCGAAAAGAGAGATAATAGAAGTTTTACAGCAAGATTAAAGCAATTCCTTTTCGAAAGGTAGTGGTCGTATTGTCAAAAGTTAAAGTTCTCATTGTAGATGATTCTGCTTTCATGCGAAAGCTGATCAGCGACTTCCTATCTGAACACCCAGAAATCGAAGTAGTCGGTACGGCCCGCAATGGTGACGATGCCTTAAAGAAGTGGAGGACATTGCGTCCTGATGTTATCACCCTTGACGTAGAGATGCCGGTCATGAACGGACTCGAGGTGTTAAAGGTGCTGATGAGCGAGGAACCGATGCCAGTAGTCATGCTGTCTAGTACGACAAAGGAAGGAGCTGACACAACACTTCAAGCCATACAGGCAGGGGCTGTCGATTTTGTTGCCAAGCCTTCTGGATCCATATCAATCGATTTACATAGAATTAAGGCTGAACTGATTGAAAAAGTGCTGTCTGCGAGCAATGCCAACCTGTCGAAATTACCTGGAAAGCAACAATCAAGTTCAGTATCAGCTGTCAATAAATTTTCTGTTCAACCGGTAAAAGGGACTCGGAGATTTGAAAGGAAACCCGGAGCAGGTAAAGCAGGAGTGATGAGGGAAGGCGGCGAAAAAAAGATTGTCTGCATCGGTACTTCCACCGGAGGTCCTAGAGCCCTCCAGCAAGTGCTGACATCCTTGCCAAAGGATTTCGGTGCACCAATATTGATAGTGCAGCATATGCCAGCCGGATTCACCAAGTCATTAGCAAACAGACTGGACAGTATATGTGAAATTGCTGTCAAGGAAGCAGAAGAAGGGGAACTGCTCCAGAAGGGAATGGCCTATATTGCGCCGGGAGGATATCATCTTGAGGTTAAAGCAGTCGGCACGGGCCATGCCGTTAGTCTTGGCAAGTCAGAACCAAGAAATGGGCACAGGCCATCCGTTGACGTAATGTTCGAATCTGTAAGCTGCGCAAGAAACTTATCGAAAATCATCGTGGTGATGACAGGCATGGGCACGGATGGAGCAAAAGGATTGATTGAAATGAAGAAAAGTGGCTTTGTAAAAGCGATTGCTGAATCGCAGGAAACTTCTATTGTGTTTGGAATGCCGAAAGCAGCCATTGCAACTAATTTAGTTGATGAAGTAGTGAATGTTGAAAATATTGCCCAATCAATCATGAAATATATTTAAGGCCGGGGGTGCTGTGCACATGGATTTAAATCAATATTTAGAAGTTTTTATAGAAGAAAGCAAAGAACATTTACAGGCCTGCAACGAACAATTGCTGGAACTGGAAAAAAATCCGGAGGACCTGAACATCATCAACGAAATCTTCAGATCCGCACATACGCTTAAAGGAATGTCAGCTACAATGGGTTTTGAGGATCTTGCCAGTCTTACCCATCAGATGGAGAATGTTTTAGATGCAATCAGGAACAGCAGGCTGAAAACAAGTCCTGAAATACTTGATGTAATTTTCCTCGCTGTTGATCATCTTGAAGATATGGTTCAGTCCATCGCTTCAGGCGGCGACGGTAAAAAAGATGTAACCGATGCAGTCTCTAAATTGAAGCTGATTGAGAAAGGGGAGCTTCCGGTAGATTCAGCTGTCTCTGAAACAGCAGCAGCAGTTGCAGAAGAAGCCCCAACGCAGACAAAATATGATGAATTTGAATTGACTGTATTAAAGCAATCCAAAGAACAGGGATTCGGGGTTTATGAGATCACGATCGGCTTGAGAGAAGATTGCCTGTTAAAAGCGGCAAGGGTGTTCATGGTATTTGAGGTTCTTGAACAAATCGGTGAAGTCATCAAAGCCGCTCCCTCTGTTGAACAGCTTGAGGAGGAGCAATTTGATCAGGAATTTTCAGTCACTCTAGTATCCAAGGAATCTTCCGAGGATATTAAAGGTAAAATCATGAAGGTTTCAGAAGTGGTCAAAACTGAAGTGAGATCTCTTGGTTTGGAAGATTTGAATAATGTGGATAGCAGTGAAAATAAAGCTGAACCTAAAAGTGCGGAGAATAAGGCGTTAGAAGTCTATCCGTCTGCAGAGAGCCAGCCAGCTGCAGAAAAGAAAAGCAGCAGCAAGCACAACTTGAATAGCAGCAAGACCATCCGTGTAAATATCGAGCGTCTTGATATTCTAATGAATCTTTTTGAAGAGCTGGTCATTGACCGTGGCAGGCTTGAACAAATCTCAAAGGAATTAGAAAATACAGAACTTACTGAGACTGTTGAACGAATGTCAAGGATTTCAGGCGACCTGCAAAATATTATTTTGAATATGCGTATGGTCCAGGTCGAAACGGTATTCAATCGTTTCCCTCGGATGATACGCCAGCTTGCTAGAGATTTGAACAAGAAGATCAATCTGGAAATCGTTGGAGCAGAGACTGAACTTGACCGTACAGTTATCGATGAAATTGGTGATCCGCTGGTCCATCTGCTGCGCAATTCAGTAGACCATGGTATCGAGTCACCTGCAGTTCGTAAAGCAAAGGGCAAGCCAGAGGAAGGAACGGTCGTCCTAAGAGCTTTCCATAGCGGCAATCACGTGTTTATCGAAATTGAAGATGACGGCAGTGGAATCAGCCGGGAAAAGGTACTGGAAAAAGCAATAAGCAAGGGACTTGTCACTGAACAGTCTGCTGCTGGTATGACGGATAAGCAGGTTTATGAATTTATCTTGTCATCCGGTTTTTCGACAGCAGAAAAAATATCAGATATTTCCGGCAGAGGAGTAGGCCTGGATGTAGTTAAAAATACAATTGAATCCCTGGGAGGTTCCATAACTATCGATTCAAAGGAAAACCAGGGCACTATATTCTCCATTCAGCTGCCGCTGACGTTATCGATTATTTCTGTCATGCTTGTAGAAATCCAGAAGGAAAAATTCGCGATTCCTTTGTCTTCCATTATTGAAACTGCGATTATCAAAGACTCCGACATTATGAAAGCACATAATCAAAGCGTAATTGATTTCAGAGGCAAGGTGGTACCGCTGTTGTTCCTCAAGGATATTTTTGAAATTCCGACTGTACCTCAGGATGATCATTTCCACTCTGTCATCATTGTCAGGAAAGGTGACAAAATGGCCGGGCTGGTTGTTGATTCATTCATCGGCCAGCAGGAGGTAGTCCTTAAATCCCTCGGTAACTATTTAACAAATGTTTTTGCAATTTCAGGAGCGACTATCCTTGGGGATGGCCAGGTAGCGTTAATCGTTGACTGCAACGCGTTAATCAAGTAATTGCGCAATTCGTGCGAGATGAAGATATAGGAGTGAACAAAATGGCTGAGTTGCTGGTTTCAGACTTGAAGGTAATCGTATTCCAATTAAACGAAAAAGAATATGCTGTTCCTGTAGGCCAGGTTAAATCTATAGAAAAAATTATGCATTTTACCCGTGTGCCGCACACTTCACCATACGTAAAAGGTGTCATGAATCTTCGAGGTGTTATAACACCATTGATCGATTTACGTGTACGTTTCGGATTAGACGAACAGTCATATTCTGATAGTTCAAGAATTATCATCGTTTCTGTAGCAGATGCCGAAGTGGGATTGATTGTAGAAGGAGCCAATGATGTTATAGATATTCCTTCGAACCTAATCGAGCCTCCGCCCGAAATCGTCGGCACGGAAGCTGCTGAATTCATCAATGGAGTCGTCAAGCTGGATAAGCGTCTCCTGATTTTAATTGATCTTGAAAATATTCTAGGATTGCAAGAGGATAAAGAGTAAAGGCAAGGGACCATACTATGTCGTTTCATATAAAAATATCAGACATGCATCTTGATATATTGAAAGAAGTTGGCAATATAGGAGCGGGCCATGCTGCAACGGCGCTCTCCACTTTATTAAATAAGAAAATCGATATGAAAGTACCGAATGTCAGGGTGGTAAGCTTCGATGAGATGATGGAGATGGCAGGTGGGGCTGAAAGTGTCATAGCCAGTGTATTCCTTAGAATTGAGGGAGACGCTCCTGGAAGTATGTTTTTTGTGCTTCCCCTTGAGCAGGCTGAAAAGTTCATCCGGTCCCTTATTGGTGACCAGTCTTTCTCCTTCTCTGCTCCTGAGGTTAACGAACTGGCACTTTCTGCATTGCAGGAAATGGGCAATATTCTTTCAGGGTCGTATTTATCTTCTCTGTCTGATTTTACGAATTTGAATCTCCTGCCTTCTGTACCAGCACTAAGCATTGATATGGCTGGTGCAGTAATCAGTTTCGGCCTGCTGGAATTATCTCAGGTAAGTGATTACGCAATTGTCATCGATACAGCACTGGATGAGAATGAAGTCCAGACAGGAGGAAGTGTGAATGGCCACTTTTTCCTCCTGCCAGATCCAGAATCCTTCAATATCATATTTAAAGCTTTAGGAGCACTGGTAGATGCATAAGGCTGCTGAGATAGTAAAAGTAGGTATTGCTGATGTGAACACCGTGAAAGCACCTGACTTGATTAAGACTACCGGTCTTGGGTCTTGTGTAGGAGTCGTTCTGTATGATTTGGCAAAAGAAGTCGCCGGTCTGGCACATGTAATGCTCCCTGATTCCTCTTTGTCAAAGTCAGGACCGCTTAATGAGGCGAAATATGCTGATACAGCTGTTAAAAAGCTTCATTCTCAACTTCTTTTGCTCGGCGCAAGACCGGGCTGGATTAAAGCAAAGCTTGCTGGAGGAGCACAGATGTTTCAGTTTTCCGGCAGCAGCGACCTGATGAGGATTGGACCGAGGAATGTCGATGCTGTTATAAATGAACTAAAGGACCTTAAAATACCTGTAGTCGCACAGGATGTTGGCGGGAACAGCGGCAGAACGATTGAATTTGATCCCAAAACTGGTTTGATGCAGATCAGGACAGTAAATAAGGGTAATAGTGAGATTTAGTAATAGATAAAGGACTTAGGCTGATGCTTTGCTCATTTATAAATACACCTCATAAGGTGATAAAGGCAGACAGCCAGAGGGATAGTTGTTTTCATTGAAGCACTTTTGCACCAATTAACTGCTTGGAAACAGTCTGCAGCAAAGAATAAAACGGAATGCGCGGGAGGAGGATGAACATGGTGCGGGGATCGACTACGGAAGATCAATTGACTTGGGACAAATGGGTGCAATCCCGTGATCCGGATGCAGGAAACATATTAATTAAAAAATACATGCCGCTTGTTTCCTATCATGTGCAGCGAATATCTGTTAATCTTCCTAAAAGCGTATCACGGGATGATCTGAAAAGTCTGGGCATGATTGGCTTATATGATGCTCTTGAAAAATTTGATCCAAAAAGGGACCTGAAATTTGATACATATTCTTCTTTTCGGATCAGGGGAGCGATACTGGACGGATTGCGGAAAGAGGACTGGCTGCCAAGAAGTACAAGGGAAAAGGCAAAGAGAATTGATGCAGCCATCGAGAAGCTTGAGCAGCGTTATATGCGTAATGTAACTATAGAAGAGATCGCCTTGGAACTTAATATGGATGAAAGCGATATTTGCACAACAATTAATGAACATTTTTTCGCCAATGTACTTTCCATCGATGAGCAGCCTAATGACCAGGATGACCGCGACACCCAATCATATTCCATTAGGGATGAAAAGTCGGTGATTCCTGAAGAAAAAGTCATTAAAGCTGAAATGATCGAAGAGATGACGGCAATGGTCTCGCAGCTCAATGATAAAGAACAGTTGGTTTTAAGTTTATTTTATAAGGAAGAATTGACGCTTACTGAGATAGGACAAGTCATGGATCTATCAACATCGAGAATTTCTCAAATACATTCCAAGGCTATATTCAAGCTGCGTAAATGGCTTGAGAAAGCCTGATGGGCAGGGATTAAGATGGGGGAAACAATTGAGGTAAAGTTAAGCAGGGATCGGTTAACCGCAATTCTTGATAGCAGTGCTAACCGTAAATATTCTATGGATGAACTTTTGAATTTCTTAAAAGAAAATCATATCCAATATGGTATTAAAATGGACGTGCTCCAGTCCATTGTTGAAGATCCTGCAAGCGTTAACTTTCCAGTTAATATTGCGTCCGGGATACCTCCTGTAAACGGTTCAGACGCTTATTTGCGGAATGAGCTAAGGAAAAGGAATGACGATCAGGCTGAAATATTTAATTTCCGAGTAGTCATGCATATTCCGTCTGTAAACAATGGAGAACTTCTGGCATCAATAGTGCCTGAGGGGGAAGGGACGAATGGAGTAGATGTCATGGGGAATTCCATTCCGGCAAGGAAAGGACGTCCATTAAGGATAAAAGCAGGCAGCAATATTCTTACCCGGAATGGCCAGTATTTCTCAACTGTTGATGGCCAGGTCAGCATAACAAGCAAATCCATTTCCGTAAATCCGGTTTTTGAGGTCAATGGTGATCTGGACCTTAGGACAGGAAATATCGATTTTACAGGTACTGTCATTATCAAAGGGGACATTCCCAGTGGATATGAGATAAAAGCTGGCGGCGATATCCATGTTTATGGTCTGGTGGAAGCATCGAACCTTGTTGCTGGCGGCAATATTTTCATCAGGGGCGGTGTGGCCTGCGGCATGAAAGGAAGTATATCCGCAGAAGGGAATATCATTGCTAATTATCTGAATCAGTCTATTGTAAAAGCGGGCCAGGATATTGTCATCAAAACATCGATTCTCCATAGCAGGATCACTGCTGGAGGAAATATTGACTGCCGTACAGGTACAATCATTGGCGGAGTTCTTTCAGCAGGAAGAAATATTCATGTTAAGGAATTAGGGAATGAGCTTTTTACAAAAACTGAACTAGCGATAGGGTGGGATCCCTTCCTTGATAAGAGGGAGCGTGATATCCTTGGCCAAATGGATAGTGCAAAAGCAAATATTAATAAATTAATTGAGATAGAATCAAAGCTTGCAGATCTTGTTAAGCACACAGGAAAGATATCAAGAGAACAGCAGGAAATGATCATTAAACAGCGGGCTACAAGAAAGAGCATTGAAATTAATCTGGCGGAATTAGAGGGTGAGCTCAACTCACTGGCACTTGAAAAACAAGAACGTCTTGATTCCTCACTGTTTGTTCTTGATAAGGTTTATCCAAATGCGAAGATTTTTTTTGGCAAGTATGCCCTGATGACCAACCGAATTTATAAAATGGCCAGATTTAGCCTGTACCAAAGTGAAATTAGCATTCACCCATTAATAGAGGCTGAAAAAGTCCATCATTAAGGAAGTGACAAAATGAGTCTAAAGGCAATCGAAATGCAGATTGCGCTTCCAAGGACACATGACGCCGGCAAAATCCAGGAACAGATTCAGCAGCGAGGGCAGCATCTTCAGGAACACGCCGCACAGAGAGTGACAAAGGAAGATGAATTAAAGCGGAAAACCGTGATCAAGAATAATCAAAAGCAGGAAGCCAGGCTCAATAAAGATGGCAACTCTTCCAGCGAGCAGGACCCAGGCAGGCAGCAGCAAAAGAAACAGGAAGAACCTTTGCAGCAGAACCATCCTTACAAGGGAAAGATAATCGATTACAGCGGATAGAGGGATGTTATGACCACTTTTCTACTACTACTAAGCCTCATGCTAAATGCAGCAGCTATCTTCGCAATCATCCTTTTATACCTACGGCAGAACAGACTTGTTCAAGCAGAAAAAAAACAGGAAAGAATCATCAAAGAAATTGAAGAAGTTTTTTCCGCATACTTGCTCGAATTAAAGGATGAAAATGAGAAGTTCATCCTGCTGATGAAAAGGGACATTTCATCAACAGGCAAAAACGAATCTGGCCAGGAGTTTCTTGTGCAAAGTGAGGAAAAGAATGCGACGGGGAAATCCCAGCAGACTGACAAGGCTCCCCGGGTTGGCAAAGGAATGTCCTATAATACAGCAATGAAGGCCTATCGCACAGACACCGGGCATCCCAAGGATCGTGAAGACCCTGTTCTGGAGGAACTGATAGGCAAAACTGAATCTGCTGAAAGGCCTCAGTTAAGCTTTAATGAGCAGATAGCCAAACTCCATAAACAAGGACTTTCAGCAGAAGATATCGCCCGCCGGCTAAATAAAGGAAAGACGGAAATAGAACTTTTGCTTAAATTTCGTCAAAATACGTAATAATCTCTTGAATGTCGGATTTATATATGCTATATTATCTCTTGGTGTTAATACACACGTTCATTGATTTGATCAGATGGTGCTGTTTCGACAGTTCCTGGTTAAAGATGATATGGACGGAGGAAATCAAAACCATTAGGAGGAAACATCATGTCAGTAATTTCTATGAAGCAACTGCTTGAAGCTGGTGTACACTTCGGTCACCAGACTCGCCGTTGGAACCCTAAGATGAAGAAATATATCTTCACTGAGCGTAACGGCATCTACATCATCGACCTTCAAAAAACAGTTAAGAAGGTTGAAGAAGCTTACAACTACGTTAAAGAGCTAGCTGGTAACGGCGGAACTGTTCTTTTCGTAGGTACTAAGAAACAAGCTCAAGATTCTGTTAAAGAAGAAGCAGCTCGTTCTGGTATGTACTATGTTAACCAACGTTGGTTGGGTGGTACTTTAACTAACTTCGAAACAATCCAAAAGCGTATCTCACGTCTTAAAGATATCGAAAGAATGTCTGAAGATGGAACTTTTGAAGTGCTTCCTAAGAAAGAAGTAGTTCAATTGAAGAAAGAACAAGAGCGTTTAGAAAAGTTCTTGGGCGGAATCAAGGACATGAAGGGCCTTCCAGATGCTCTTTTCATCATTGACCCACGCAAAGAGCGCATCGCTGTTGCTGAAGCACGCAAATTGAACATTCCTATCGTTGGAATTGTTGATACAAACTGTGATCCAGATGAAATCGACGTAGTAATCCCTGCGAACGATGATGCGATCCGCGCTGTTAAATTGCTTACTGCTAAAATGGCTGACGCTATTATCGAAGCTAAGCAAGGCGAAGAAACTACAGAAACTGTAGAAGCTTAATTTAAAATAAGGTGATATAGGGAAGCGCCCTTTATCACCTTTTTTTAAGACTAAGAGTCCATGTAAATCTTGTTTAGGTTTATATTGGTGAAATGAAGTTAAAATAAAGTATAGGTACATAATCATGATCCTAGGAGGAATTCATTATGGCAATCACTGCACAAATGGTTAAAGAATTGCGTGAAAAAACTGGCGCAGGTATGATGGACTGCAAAAATGCACTTACTGAAACAAATGGTGATATGGACAAAGCAATCGACTACCTTCGTGAAAAAGGAATCGCTAAAGCTGCCAAGAAAGCTGACCGCATCGCAGCTGAAGGTACAACTTATATCCTTACAGAAGGCAATGAGGCTGTAATCCTTGAAGTTAACTCAGAAACTGATTTCGTTGCGAAGAACGAAGGCTTCCAGGTTCTTGTTAAAGAAATCGCTGAGCACCTTCTAAAGAACAAGCCAGCATCTGTTGAAGAAGCTAACGCTCAAACAATGGAAAACGGCGCAACAGTGGAAAGCCACATCAATGCTGCAATTGCTAAAATTGGTGAAAAGCTTTCACTTCGCCGCTTTGAAATCAAGTCTAAAACTGACAATGATGCTTTTGGTGCATACCTTCACATGGGCGGACGCATTGGCGTGTTAACTGTTCTTGAAGGAACAACTGACGAAGCTGCTGCGAAGGACGTTTCTATGCATATCGCTGCATTAAAACCTAAGTATGTTTCTCGTGACGAGGTTTCTCAAGAAGAAGTTGAACACGAGCGCCAAATCCTTACTCAACAGGCTCTTAACGAAGGCAAGCCAGAAAACATCGTTGCTAAAATGGTTGAAGGCCGTCTAAGCAAATACTTTGAAGATGTATGTGTACTTGACCAGACTTTTGTTAAGAACCCTGATCAAAAAGTACGCCAGTTTGTTGAATCAAAAGGCGGAACTGTTCGTGAGTTCACTCGTTACGAAGTAGGCGAAGGTATTGAAAAGCGTGAAGATAACTTTGCTGAAGAAGTAATGAACCAGGTTAACAAGAAATAATTATTACTAGCCTATGTAATTGCAGGGAACACTTAGTGTTCCCTGTTTTTGGACATAGCTTTAAATTACATATGGAGGTAGTACCCTATGACCAGCCCTAAATACAAAAGAGTTGTTTTAAAGTTAAGTGGAGAAGCTTTAGCAGGAGAGCAAGGCTTTGGCATCAATCCGTCGGTAATCAAAAATGTTGCAGACCAGGTAAAAGAGATTGCAGAGCTTGATGTTGAGGTCGCCGTTGTCGTAGGCGGCGGAAATATCTGGCGAGGTAAAATCGGGGAAGAAATGGGAATGGACAGAGCGACGGCAGACTATATGGGCATGCTCGCTACGGTCATGAACTCCCTTTCCTTGCAGGACAGCCTCGAGCAGGCGGGAATTGAGACAAGGGTCCAAACTTCCATTGAGATGCGTCAGGTTGCAGAGCCATATATCAGAAGAAGGGCAATCAGGCACCTTGAGAAAAAGCGCGTAGTGATCTTCGCGGCTGGAACAGGAAACCCGTACTTCTCAACAGATACAACAGCTGCTTTGCGCGCTGCTGAAATCGAAGCTGATGTAATACTTATGGCAAAAAACAATGTAGATGGAGTATATTCTGCAGATCCTCGTGTTGATAAGAATGCGACAAAATATGATGAGCTTTCTTATCTCGATGTCCTTAAGGAAGGTCTTGCTGTTATGGATTCTACTGCATCATCTCTATGCATGGACAATGATATTCCACTGATTGTTTTCTCAATCATGGAAAAAGGCAATATTAAAAGAGCGGTTATGGGTGAAACAATCGGAACTATTGTGAGGGGGAAAAACTAATGCCAAAACAAGCAATTGCTAATGCAAAGGAAAGAATGACAAAAGCGATTCAAGCATATACTCGCGAATTGGCAAGCATCCGTGCAGGCCGGGCAAGCGCATCTCTTCTAGATAGAATTCAAGTGGATTATTACGGGGCACCAACTCCCGTGAACCAGCTTGCTGGTATCTCGGTACCAGAAGCACGTTTACTAGTCATCCAGCCTTACGACAAGTCCATTCTTGGTGAAATCGAAAAGGCAATCTTGAAGTCAGACCTGGGTTTGAATCCGACAAATGATGGTTCAATTATCAGACTTGCGATTCCTCAGCTTACTGAAGAGCGCCGTAAAGAGCTTGCAAAGCTTGTTAAGAAGGAAGCGGAAGAGGCAAAAATTGCAGTCCGCAATATCCGACGTGACGGCAATGAAGATTTGAAGAAGCTTGAGAAAAATGGTGAAATTACTGAGGACGACCTACGCGGTTACTCTGATGACATCCAAAAGATGACAGATGAGCATATTGCGAAAATCGATCAGATCACTAAAGAAAAAGAAAAAGAGCTAATGGAAGTATAATATAAATCAACTTAAATGGCGTATTCAATCCTGACTCATGATTGAAATATGCCTATTCACGAAAACCCTCTGTTTTCCAGGGGGTTTTTTCTCTATACATATGTAAGAAAAGCCTATACTTATTTATAAAGCAAGAAATAGGACTAAGCGTCCTTCTAAATTGATAGAATATAATAATGTGGGTATGTTCGCTGCAGATAAAATTAGCCAGGTTAAAACAATTGTTCTCCTCAACATCCATTTATAGAGATATCTTTAATCTTTTTTGGTATGATAATGGCATGCGGAAAAGCAGTTGGAAGATTCCATAATATTGAAAATGAATCACTGCTCTAAGCTTTAAGGTATTGACTAGGTGTCAAAAGAAGGCTTAACGATGTACTGATCGGGGCTAATGATTATCTTTTGGGGGAGCTGTCCTAATGTTAAATAAAATGAATCTATGGAAGAACCAGAGTAATTCTTCAAGTCTCCGTGACCGAATACTCGAAATAAAAGAACATGATGTTCCTGCACACATCGCCATCATAATGGATGGAAATGGCCGCTGGGCAAAGAAGCGTGCGCTGCCAAGAGTGGCTGGCCATCATGAAGGTATGAAGGTTGTCAGGAAAATAACCAAACTTGCCAATGAACTTGGCGTAAAGACATTAACCGTCTATGCTTTTTCAACTGAGAATTGGAAGCGGCCGAAGATGGAAGTTGACTTCCTAATGAAGCTGCCTGAAGAGTTCCTGGGAACATTCCTTCCAGAATTGATCGAGGAAAATGTCCGGGTGGAGATGATCGGCTATAAGGATAAACTGCCGGAGCATACACAAAGGGCAGTTGGGAAAGCGATGGAGGATACGAAAGGCAATACAGGCCTTACGCTTAATTTTGCTCTTAACTATGGAAGCAGGGCGGAAATCCTCGATGGCGTGAAAAAAGTCTTAAGCGATGTCAAAAGTGGTATAATGGATGAAAAAGACTTGACAGAAGAATTATTTTCTTCGTATTTAATGACCAAGGATTTGCAGGATCCTGATTTGTTAATCAGGACAAGCGGCGAAATCCGTTTAAGCAATTTTATGCTTTGGCAGCTTGCCTATACAGAGTTCTGGTTTACGGATGTACTATGGCCAGACTTCAGTGAAGAGCATTTTGTTGAAGCTATTGAAGCATTCCAGGGCCGTCAGCGGCGTTTTGGAGGAGTATAAAAAAGGTGTGAATAATTGATGAAGCAAAGAATCATAACAGCAGTTGCAGCAGCAGCCATTTTCCTGCCGATCGTAATCTATGGAGGCTGGCCATTCGTTCTAATGGTCTATCTTATTGCTTCGATTGCTTTATATGAAGCGTTGAAAATGAAGAAGCTAAACTTATTCTCCGTTCCTGGCATTATTTCATTAATCTTATTATGGATTTTCATGATTCCAAAGGAGTATCATGAATTGCTGGAGAGTTTGAATTACACTAAACTCGAGCTTTTTGCACTAGGTGTACTGCTGTTTTTGACATATACGGTCATTACCAAAAATCGGTTTACATTTGAAGATGTTGCATTCTCTATCATGTCTGCGCTTTATGCAGGGCTCGGATTTTACTTCTTTATTGAAACGAGACAAGCGAGTCTTACCTTTGTCTTTTACTCGCTTTTCATGGTTTGGGCAACAGATTCAGGAGCTTATTTTTTCGGCCGTGCCTTTGGGAAACGGAAGCTTTGGCCTGAAATCAGCCCTAATAAGACGATTGAAGGATTTTTGGGAGGCATCCTGTCTGCGCTGATTGTCGCAGTATTGTTTACAGTATTTGCCGAGATGGATGTATCAACCATCCTTTTGCTCGCGGCAACTGCTTTCCTTTCTGTATTTGGACAAATAGGTGACCTGGCAGAATCGGCGCTGAAAAGATATTATAATGTTAAGGATTCGGGAAACATACTTCCTGGACATGGCGGTATGCTGGACAGATTTGACAGCTTGCTGTTTGTCTGGCCGCTAATCCATATTTTTCACTTATTATAAGATAGGTAATCAGGATAAATCAGGGATACTTTTAGTCCGCTGAAGATTTTTAGGAGTGAAACATGTGAAGAATATCAGCTTGTTGGGTGCAACAGGGTCAATTGGCATCCAGACTTTGGATGTAATCAGGGAGCACCCTGAAGAGTTCCGTCTTGTTTCTATCTCTGCAGGGAGGAACATGGAACTCACCCGTAAAATCATACAGGAATTTCAGCCAGAATTGGTGTCTGTCCAGGAAAAAGCAGACGCCGAATCACTAAGACAGGAGTTTCCTAAATCAAAAGTGGTTTATGGAAGCCAGGGTCTTGAGGAGGCGGCTGTTTATCATAAGTCAGATATACTCGTGAATGCGGTTCTTGGAAGTGTTGGTCTAAGTCCCACACTCGCAGCAATAAAAGCGAGAAAAACGATCGCTATTGCCAATAAAGAGACACTAGTTACAGCCGGACATATTGTAATGGATGAGGCAAGGAAACAAGGTGTCTCCGTCTTGCCGGTTGACAGTGAGCATTCAGCTATCTTTCAAGCCTTGCAGGGGGAGAAGGAGAAGAATATTGAAAGGCTCATTTTAACCGCGTCTGGCGGCAGCTTCAGGGACCGGACTCGTGATGATTTGCAGGGAGTGACAAAAGCAGATGCCTTGAATCACCCGAATTGGTCAATGGGTGCAAAAATCACAATCGATTCAGCTACAATGATGAACAAGGGGCTGGAGGTAATTGAAGCACACTGGCTCTTCTCATTGCCATATGAACAAATTTCTGTTCTGCTCCATCGAGAGAGTATCATCCATTCAATGGTTGAATTTCACGATACCAGTATTATCGCGCAGTTGGGCACACCAGATATGAAGGTGCCAATCCAATATGCTCTTACATATCCTGACCGCCTGCCTCTTCGTTCTGGGAAAAGGCTGGATCTCGCTGAAATCGGCAAGCTTCACTTTCAGGAGATGGATTTCAGCCGTTTCCGCTGCCTAAGGTTCGCATACGATGCCGGAAACGCCGGTGGGACCATGCCTGCCGTTATGAATGCAGCCAATGAAGCAGCAGTTGCTGCCTTTTTGGAAGACAAAATCACTTTTCTTCAAATCGAAGACTTAATTGAGAAAGCAATGGACAGCCATAAGATTACAAATAATCCGGGGCTTGAATTGATTCAAGAAGTAGATCAGAATACAAGAAGCTTTGTTAAGTCACTTTTATAAAAGCCTAGCGAAAAGAAAAAGTGGTTCCTTATCCTTAAAAAAGGTGGTTAGATAGATTGAATACAGTTATTGCCTTTATCGTTATTTTTGGCGCCCTCGTGTTCTTCCATGAACTTGGGCACTTGATTTTCGCCAAGCGTGCAGGCATCCTTTGCCGGGAGTTCGCGATCGGATTCGGGCCAAAGGTATTCTCGCATAAGAAGAACGAAACAACTTACACGATCCGTCTTTTGCCAATTGGCGGTTTTGTAAGGATGGCCGGGGAGGACCCGGAAATGGTCGAAATTAAGCCGGGCCATCGTGTAGGTTTGCTGTTCAATGAGAATGAAGAAGTTACAAAAATCATCTTGAACAATAAAGATAAGCATCCGAATGCGCGGATTCTTGAAGTGGAAAATGTTGATATCGAGCACGACCTCTTTATCAAAGGATATGAAGAGGGAGAAGACGACTCCCTGGTAAAATCGTTGAAAATCAGCAAGACAGCTGTGCTGGTAGAAAATAATGTAGAAACACAAATCGCCCCTTATGACAGGCAGTTTGGGTCAAAAACTCTTGCTCAAAGGACGATGGCGATTTTCGCCGGACCGATGATGAATTTCCTTCTGGCTATGGTTATTTTTATCATCCTTGCCTTGGTGCAGGGGATTCCTTCGAATGAACCTGTCCTTGGCAAACTTACACCTGATGGCAGCGCACTTAAAGCTGGACTGAAGGAAGGAGACATCGTTAACAGCATCGAGGGTTCAGAAGTTTCAAGCTGGCAGGATGTTGTAGAAATCATTAGGAAAAATCCAGGGAGTGAACTTGATTTTTCAATCGTCCGTGATGGGCAAAACATGGAGCTGCCGGTGACACCGGAAGCTAAAACAATTGAAGGGGAGAAAATCGGCCTGATTGGCGTTTACAGCCCAGTAGAAAAATCCCCGTTAAAGTCAATCACTTATGGTGTGAAGGAAACTTATTTCTGGACAACCGAAATTTTTTCAATGCTTGGTAAGCTGATTACTGGCCAATTCTCGATTGATGCATTATCCGGGCCTGTGGGTATATATGTTTCAACAGACACTGTAGCCAAATCAGGAATCTTCTATCTTATGAAATGGGCAGCAATCTTAAGCATCAACCTTGGGATCATGAACCTGCTTCCTTTCCCTGCGCTTGATGGCGGCAGACTTACATTCTTCGCTGTCGAAGCGTTACGTGGAAAGCCGGTTGATAAGCAAAAAGAAGGCATGGTTCATTTTATCGGTTTTGCCTTGTTAATGCTGTTGATGCTCGTTGTTACCTGGAATGATATCCAGAGATTCTTCCTGTAAATTTTTAATAGCAATTACTATGGAATCAGGAAAAAACCTCAATTAAGACTTTCTGCTCCTGCCTGGCAGCTGCCGGGCAGGAGAGTTTTTTCCTGAAGCCGCTAATTTATTTCTATGAGGTGCAATCAATGAAACAGAGTATGACACTTATTCCGACATTAAGAGAAGTACCATCTGATGCAGAAGTTAAAAGCCACCAGCTTTTGCTGCGTGCAGGTTTTATGAGACAGAATGCAAGCGGTGTGTATACATATATGCCTTTGGGACGTAAGGTGCTTCAAAAAATTGAGGCCATCATCAGGGAAGAAATGAACCATGCGGGAGCTGCGGAATTATTCATGCCTGCATTGCAGCAGGCTGAATTATGGCAGGAATCCGGCAGATGGTATTCCTATGGTCCGGAACTTATGAGATTACGGGATAGGCATGACCGTGAGTTTGCGCTTGGCGCGACGCACGAAGAAGTGATCACGAGCCTGGTTCGTGATGAAGTCAAATCCTACAAACGCCTGCCTTTGACACTTTATCAAATCCAGACGAAGTTCCGAGATGAAAAGCGTCCAAGATTCGGTCTCCTTCGCGGACGCGAGTTCATCATGAAGGATGCATACTCATTCCATGCTAATCAGGAAAGCCTTGATCAAGTGTATGACCGTATTTTTCAGGCGTACTCCAATATCTTCGCTCGCTGCGGCCTTAATTTCCGTGCCGTAATTGCCGATTCTGGAGCAATGGGCGGCAAGGATACCCATGAATTCATGGTCCTTTCTGATATCGGAGAAGATACAATCGCGTATTCTGACACGTCAAATTATGCAGCGAACATTGAAATGGCTCCAGTTGCAGCTGTGTATGAAAAAAGCTCGGAGCAACCAAAAGAGCTTGAAAAGATTCATACTGAAAATAAGAAGACGATCGAAGAAGTATCCTCTTTCCTTAAGGTTGAAGAACAGGTATGCATCAAATCATTGCTTTTCAAGGTTGATGACCGCTTCGTTTTGGTTTTGGTTCGCGGTGACCATGAAGTGAATGATATAAAGCTGAAGAACTTCTTTGAAGCATCAACAGTCGAGCTGGCTGATGCAAACACAACCAAAGATATACTTGGATGCTCCGTTGGTTCACTAGGGCCAATCGGTGCGGAAAATGTGGAGGTAGTTGCGGACCACGCTGTGGCAGCAATCGTTAATGGTGTCTGTGGTGCGAACGAAGAAGATTATCATTATACAAATGTGAATCCAGAACGTGATTTTAAAGTAAGTAATTATGTTGATCTCCGCTTTATCAAAGAAGGAGATCCATCACCAGACGGAGAAGGAACAATCGTTTTTGCCAAGGGCATTGAGGTTGGTCATGTCTTCAAGCTTGGAACGAGATATAGTGAGGCTATGAATGCGGTATTCCTTGACGAAAATGGACGTACACAGCCAATGATCATGGGCTGCTACGGAATCGGTGTATCCCGGACGATGGCTGCAGTGGCAGAGCAGTTCAATGATGAAAGTGGTCTTGTATGGCCTGTTAATATGTCTCCATATGATGTTCATCTTATTGCTGTCAATATGAAAGATAATGAACAGGCAGCTGTGGCAGAGGAGCTATATGGCAGCCTTCAAAGTGCAGGTCTGGATGTGCTGATGGATGACAGACAGGAAAGGCCTGGCGTGAAATTTGCAGATTCTGACTTGATCGGCCTGCCTGTTAGGGTGACTGTTGGAAAGAAAGCCGCCGAAGGAATCGTAGAAGTGAAAATACGTAAAAATGGCGAAATGCAGGAAGTCCACAAAGACCAGCTTGCACAAACTTTAAAGAACATCCTGCAGGAACTTTAATATAAGCGGTTCCTTTAGCTTGTTCCGTCAGACTGTAGACAAACTCTGTAAAACCAGAGTTTGTCTACAGTTTTTTTATTGTTTAGCGAAACTATAAATTGACCTGATGTTGTTAAGTATATGAGTTGTCATAATCCAGCTCCAGCGCCTAGCCCCTTGAGACGCTTGTCTAGCTGCGGCTCCTAACTCCTCGAGACGCTTGTCTAGTTTCGCCTCCTAGAAACTCCGAAACTTCAACTCTGCCCGCAGAAGCAAAAAGCGCTTCTTTGTCGGAGTCTCCAGTTTCTGCGTTTCTGAACAGTCGGCTACACTTTTCGTTTTCGGTCCTGCCAATGAAGTCAAAGAGCGACTTCACTGTCAGGCCCTTCGACGGACACGATGTTCTAGTGCCGACGTTGCCACAGGACGTGGCGGTTTTAGTCGGCCAGCGCTTTTCGGAGTTAAGCAGTCGCCTCCGCGTTTCTTATTGTCTAGTTTTGCCTCCTAGAAACTCCGAAGCTTCAACTTCGCCCGCAGAAGCAAAAAGCGCTTCTTTGTCGAAGTCTCCAGTTTCTGTGTTTCTGGGCAGTCGGCT
>NZ_JBYNSB010000037.1:0-82574 GCF_057785455.1 Mesobacillus sp. | reverse complement strand
CAGAAACGCAGAAACTGGAGACTCCGACAAAGAAGCGCTTTTTGCTTCTGCGGGCAGAGTTGAAGTTTCGGAGTTTCTAGGAGGCGAAACTAGACAAGCGTCTCGAGGAGTTAGGATCCGCAGCTAGCCAAGCGACTCGAGGGGCTAGGCGCTGGAGCTAAACAATTCTCGAAGTATATATGCTTTCTTATTTTATTTGATAAGCCCTGGTGCTAATGTCAGTCTTGATGAGCTTAACCAGGAAAGAAATCCTTCACTTTTAAATCGCCTTAACCTAAAGCCGGAATTAAAATATAATAGGGACAACCATATATATCGGAGGCTGGCACTTGATGACAAATGCATACGCAAATAGTCTTAGACAGGTTGTAGAAAAACATAGAAATGAAGAAGAAGCAGCGAAGATGAGCAAATATATGCGGAATCAGTTCGAGTATCTTGGAGTGCGCGCCCCCATTTTAAGAGGATTGGTAAAAGATTTCATCAAGGAAAACGGACTGCCTCAGGAGGATGAATTCCACGAAATTATTAAGGCATTCTGGGCATTTCCGGAAAGGGAATTTCAGATTGCAGGGCTTTATATCATGGATAAGATGATTAAAACAATCCAGGTTACTGACCTTTCCTTAATTGAATTTATGATTACAACCAAATCGTGGTGGGATACGGTTGACCATATTGCAAAACACCATGCCGGGAAGTTTTTCTCATTTTATCCTGGGGAGCTTGGAAAAATCGATGATTGGCTTGAATCCGGGAACATCTGGCTTATCCGGTCAGCCATCCTGTTCCAGTTAGGCTATAAAGCGGAAACGGATGAAGAACTGCTATCTTCTATTATTATTCGATCACTGGGAACGAAGGAGTTCTTTATAAATAAGGCGATCGGATGGGCACTAAGAGAGTACGGTAAAACAAATCCAGAATTCACCCTTGATTTCGTAAGCTGGCACCCTCTTTCACAGCTGTCCAAAAGAGAGGCATTGAAGATTTTGCAGAAAACAATATAATAAGCGCTCTGTTAGAAGAATGTGTAATTTAATGCAGCTATTGTTTGGAACTTGAGGGTGCTCATTACATTTCAGATGCAAAATATCCTTTTGAACTGCATTGAGAGAGCCCCTCATTACACTTCAGATGCGAAATGTCCTTTCGAACTGCATCGAGAGACGGCCTCATTACACTTCAGATACGAAATATCCTTTCGAACTGCATCGAGAGACGGCCTCATTACACTTCATATGCAAAATATCTTTCGAACTACATTGAGAGGAGGCCTTATTACACTTCAGAAGCAAAATATCCTTTTAAACTGTAATGAGTAGGACTCAAGAAAATCAGAAGAAAGAAAGTCAGTTCATAACGGAAACAAATAAGTATCCCCTCCTATGAAAATGGCAATAACTGTACGTAGATGCCAATTTCATAGGAGGGGATTTATTTTGCAAGGAATCTATTTTATTAATGAAAGGCTCCAGATCAATGAACTTTCACATGAAGATAGCACAGCAATCCAGAAACAGGCATTGCTTGATTACATGGACAGAAACCGTATGATGCCAGCTAAATTGAATCCTTACCAGATTTCTGCCCATTACACGATTCCGCACGCGCTTCTTTATGATTTAAGACAGCATAGAACACAATTTGACTGCCTGCTAATGTATTCACACCATGCAATTGAGGATTTCTCCAAAACGTATCCGGCACGGTGGATGCTGCTAAAAAGCTACTTCGATCGGATAGTGACGGTTGTCTGACTCCAGTCGTTATTACATGTTCAGGTTCCGTCAGTACCGCCAAAGACAATGCAATAGCCGTCAGGGTCAAGGATGGCAAACTCCTTCCAAGGCCCATTATCCTCATCTACCCATGGCTCTATGGCAATGCTTACACCCTTTTCCTTAAACTCCAGGAAAAGTGCATCCAACGCCTGCCAATCCTCTGTATAGCAATAAAGGTCGACACCGTGCTCCATTCCCTGTGCCGGTGGATTGGGCATGACATCTTTTGGATTCTTTGCTTCCAGCAGCTTGATGGCCAGCCCTGTGAACCCATCACGGAGCACCCACCAATCTGTCACCTCGCAGCCTAGCATCTCGCGATAAAATCGCTTCGATCCTTCCAAATCAGATACAATCAATACCTTTAACGAACTATGAATCTGTCTTTTTGTCTCCATTGCTTTACCACCTTTTACGCATTGCTCCCCTGTATAATCATGTCGTACATATGCCTCGTTGGCTCCAGCGGCGAAACGCCCAGTTCATGCTCCAACACCTCACAGCATTTCTTATACCATTTGATCGCTTGAGGGCGATTATTTTTCCGATAATAGCAAAACATCAATAAACGGTAGGCTTCCTCCCAGGTCCTGTCCTTCTGAAGTATTTTTTGGCACCAATGAATGGCAGAATCATAGTGTTCTCCTCTCACATTCATCTGGGCAAGCTTCTCTGCGCTCCGCAAAAAGTATACTAGCAGGCGTTCACGTTCATTGATGCACCAATCCTCATATCTCCGTTCAGGCAGGAAATCCCCATTATATAAAAACAGGGCCTTCTCAAGGTTTTCCACAGCCTTATCAATACTCTTTTCCTCCAGCCCTGCTTCTGCCCACTGTTCGAATAAGCATGAATCCAGCTGGAGCGCTGCCTGCGGGTTTATTCCATAACCAGTGCCCTCCCTGATGATGAAAAAAGGAGCCGACCTTGCTTTGCGGGCAGGTTCGAGAACATTATTCAATGCATTCAAGGCTACCTTGAAATCACGGTCCGCATTCTTTTCTTCATGTTCGGGCCAAAGAATCTGGAAGATATCCTCCTTTAACAGGAACTGGTTCCGTTTTGTCAGGAAAAGCTGAAATAGCTCTTTCGCTTTTCCTCTTTGCCAATCTCGGTCCTCAACTTCCCGTTCCCCCAGCCATACCCTGAACTGACCTAATGTCTGGACCTTCAGCGTGTAGCCCGGGTGAGCGTTTATCCGCGGCAGCTTCATGTCTTCAAGCAGCTTTCCTGCAAAAGCCGGCATGATCGACTGCTTGACTGCTTCGATCAGCATGGGGGCAAATATCTGTAAATCCCTCGGACCGAAGGTAGTGCGCCTTTTAAGGAAGAAATCATAACTCCGCATTTTCATTGAATCTAAAAATCTTCTAAATTCAACTTTAAACTCGTCTTGATCCTCTTTTATGAAAGCACGATAGGATTTCCAGAACGCGAGTACCATTTTGCCGTATTCATCCCCGCACTCCTTTAATAGGCCTTCGGCTTTACTAAAATCCTCTTCTGCTTCCGTCCATTTCCGATTGTAGATAGCGGCGATCGACATGCACAGCGTGATTAAGGCAGAAAGCCATGTATCCTTAACCCGTTCAGTTTCAAGCAGGGCCTTTCTCCCTGCCTCGGCCGAGCGCTCGTACTCTCCCCTGCTGCCAAACAGAAGGCAAAGTCCCATCAACGGCTCTGCTTTCCCCCGCTCCATACCCAGCCTTTCCATTATTTCAAGCGCAGTTTCATAGCATTTCTCGGCAAGCTGCGGATCATACTGGTCAATCAGCTGGACCGCATGGCCCATCCTGATCCAGCCGCAGGCTTCAACAAAAGGAGCCTGTATATTAATGCCATGCTGGATGCCGGATTGCGACAGCGCTTTTGCCTGTGCCCCATTGCCCGTAAACGCTTCGATCAGGGCAAGGAGCAAATCCGTTTCTCTGTGCGATTGAGGGAGCTGCTGTTTATGAAAAGTGTCCGGGATTTCCTTGATTGCTGTCAGAATCTTTCTCGTTTCATCAAATCGCCCCGTCCTCAAGTAAAGCCTTGCTTCAAGATTGCCATCCTCAATTGGCACCCCCATCGACCTGGCGCGTTCTATCCATTTTTCTGCCTTCAGCGACTGTCCTGAGTTAATGAGGTTTTCAGCAAGCAGCCGATACAGCCTTCCCGTCTCCTCTGCCTCTGCAACAGGAATTGCTTTTTCTCTCAGCTCAATTGCCTGGGCAAGAATCCGTTCTGCCTTTAATGGCTGGATTGTATCAAGGTAGATTCTTGCCTTCCCTTCAAGCGCCTTGCTTTTCCATTCCATATCCCCTTGTCTTTCAGCTGTCTGGATGGCCAGGTCATAACTTGTTTCCGCTTGCTTATATAAGGAGCGGTAGCGGTATACCTCCCCTTCTAAAAATAAAAGTGTGCAATAGGGCATTTTTTCCTGCAGAGGGATTCTGGAAAGCCGTTCATGCAGATTTTCGAGCTTTCCCCTCTCCAGCAGCTCCATTCCCTGCTCGTCCATGATGGCCGCAGCAGCATCGGATTGTCCGATTTTTTCGTAGCAAAATAATGCGTCCTCCCACTGTCCTTTCCTTTCAAAATAGCGGGCGCTGGTCAGCATGATTTTTCGGTAATTTTCAGGCTGGTTGAGCATCAGCCTGTCCTCGAGGAATTCCCGGAACAGAGCATGATACCTGAATTGGTGGTCACCCACCTGGTGGATGAACAGATTTTTTGCTGTCAGCTGCTGCAGCATTTGCAAAGAGCCATTCATGCCGAGGACATTGTCACATACTTCGGGACTGATTTCCTCGAAAATGCAGGTTTGCTCCAGGAATTGCTGGATCATCAAGGGCTGTTTTGAAAACACCTCATGTACAAGGTATTGAAATAAATCATCGAGCGACTTGGAAGGCTCTGCAAAAAGGTCATCGAGGCTCTGCAAATGCGGGATTTGCTGGGCAATCATCCCCACTGCGATTACCCACCCTTCGGTAATTTTATATAATTGCTCAATTTGCTCATCCGTGATTTCGAGCTCATAGTATTCAGTCAATAAAAGTTCAATTTCATCTTTGCCGAAAAGCAGGTCATTTTTGGAGAGCTCATTCAGTTCATGCTTCGCTTTCATTTTCGCAAGGATTTTCCAGGCTGGCCTCGTCCTAGTAGAAATGACAAGATGCAGGTGGCCCGGAATATGCTCAAGCAGTTTTTCAATCCATACATTGATATGGTATGAATGTTCGATTGCATGGAAATCATCGAGGATGATCGTGACTGATTCGTCCAGCTGCAGGATTTCATTAATGAAAATCGAGCAGAGCATGCTGATTTCTTCTTCCCTTATGTAACGGTCCATTTTTTTCATATATTGCGATAACTCATTGCCAAAGTCAGGGAAAACGGATTGGATGGAGGCGGTCAAGTACGACAGAAATGGAAGAATATCGTCATCTGAAGAGGAAATTGTATACCAGCAGCACGTTTGGCCTTCATCCTTGACATACATAGCCAACGCCGTGCTTTTTCCATAACCTGCCCCAGCCTGGATAATGGTTAGCGGCCTTTCGGTAATCGCTTTCATTTTTTTCGAAAAATTCGCGCGCCGTATCCATTGCTCCTGCAGATTCGGAACAATCAATTTCGTTTTAATTAATGGCAATGTTCCCTGCATAACATCTCCGCCTTAATATCTTAATATTGATACTATTCTAACATAAGGCAAATAAAAAAAGACTCGAAAAATGCCGAGTCTTTCATTTCTTTGCTAATCCTAGAATTTAATATCCATTTCTTCAAGAGGCCAATAACGCAGATTTACTTTTCCGACGACCTGGTCCTCTGAAATAAAGCCGAATTGCCTGCTGTCCCAGCTGCCAAGCCTGTTGTCGCCGAGCACAAACAGCTTTCCTTTTGGAACCGTTTCAACGCCCGTTATATCTTCCAGTGTAAAATCGCCAGTGAGATAACCGCCCATAGCTTCTTTCCTATATTGTTCGAGAAATGGCTCATCCACCTTTTTTCCATTCACATAGAGCCGGTCTTCCCGGTATTCGATTTTATCTCCAGGCAGGCCGATGACCCGCTTCACAAAGTCTTCTTCTTTATTGGCATGAAAAACAATGACGTCAAATCTATCGAGGTCGCTAGTTTCATAACCAAGTTTATTGACGACAACTTTGTTTCCTTCCTCCAGGGTAGGAAGCATCGATTCTCCTTCAACGACATAGTTAGAGAAAAAGAAGACACGGATAAACGCAAAAATGATCATTCCCAGGGCAAAAGCTTTAATCCACTCAATCCCCTCTCTTTTTATGCTCTCTTTCATCGAATTACCTCACCACCATTATTGCTGTTTTCTCGCTAATGCTGCTCTCAATCTACTTATCAATTTTCTCTTCTTAAATTATAAACCTTGTCTGTATCAAATTGTTGTATTGCGGTCTGCAGCTAGTTTGGGAAAATTATGTAATGCCTGTATCAGACATTATCGTCTTTTTTCACACTTGTATTCATTTTTACTTCAATTCGTTTGCCAATATACCAAAGAATGATAATTATGACTGCCACGATTGCTGTCCGTGATGGATTGGTTATTAAGGAACGGAGATCTGAACCGACAAAGCTGATCATGAAAATCATCACCATTTTACCGGTAATGACAGCAAGCATGTATTGGGGCATGCTGATTTTAGACAGGCCAGCTACTATATTTACAAGTGCTGACGGAGTAAATGGAAAGCACAGCATCAGGAAGATCGGCCCAAATCCGTGGCGCTCGATCCAATTCATCCCTTTTTGCACTTTTGGATGGCGCTGGAGGAAGCGAAGCATCCTTCCCTGTCCGTAATTCCGGAAAATAAGAAACACAATCAAGGCACCAAGCACTGCTCCAATCCATGAAAACAGGAATCCCCACCATAACCCGAACGCATTGGCATTTGCCATGACGAAAAGGAACAAAGGCAAAAATGGCAGGAATGCCTCAAGCATCGGCAGCAGGATACCTGGAATCGGCCCAAAAGAGCGATACTTACTAAGCAAGTCCATTATATTTTCGATAGTGAACCAATCTTTTAATAAATCTAAATCCATGGAAATCTCCTTGTCCAACAAGCACTGACAGGAAGCCTTGCCGGCTTGACCGGCAGAGTTCCTGTTTCATCATTTTACAACGCGACTGAATGATTGAAAAATATTTAGCAAGCTTCTTATTTGGCCAAAAACTCCTGAAGAGCCTGCCTGTTTTCCTCCAGGTCGATGGCGAGGATGGCACCGTCACTCTCGACACGCTGGTTTTCATAGGAACCTTCTACCGGAATTCTCATCGTATCGATATCCCGGTTATCCTTTGAAAGGAATCCCTTACCCATGAAAAGGATATCTCCGGTATCCATATTGGTGTTGACAAAGGGCCTGACTACACCTACCAATTTAGGAAGCTTAGGCAGGGTCTGTATGCTGGCAAACTGCTTGCCGACTTCTTTGATCACATTCTGCTGACGCTCGACTCTCCCAAAATCACCAACAGCGTCATGGCGGAAGCGGACATATCCAAGAAGATGCTTGCCGTCCAGCCTCTGCAGGCCCGGCTCAAGGATGACACCAATATTTGCCGACATCTGCTTCTCAACATCCACCTCCACTCCCTCAGGGAATGCTTCATCAATAACCCGGACAAAGCCCTCGAAGTCAACAATAGCATAGTACTGAAGATCAACGTCAAAGTTCTCTTTTATCGTTTGCCTTAAAAGCTCAGGTCCTCCTAGTGCAAATGCTGAGTTTATTTTATGGTCACCGTATTCAGGTATGCTTACATACGTATCCCTCATAATCGAAGTCAGCTTGTAGGATCCTGTATCAGGATTATAGCTTGCAATCATGATTGTATCGGCACGGGCCTTTTCCTTCGCTCTTGCATCGCTTCCGAGGAGGAGAATATTCGTAGCGCCATTCTTGTCACGTTTCCCGTGGAATTCATATTCTTGTTTGTTCTGGTCTATATCCTTCGCTGAATCATTAACTCCTGCTCTATATTGAAAATAAGAATAAATTGCTAATGCTCCGATCAGAAGGAACAGCAGCAAAAAGACACCTGACCATCTAATGCGCTTCTTCTTTTTCTTACGCTGGGTTCTTTCATATCTCATGACAAAATTCCTTCCAAAAATGATTTTAATAGTTCCCTTTACTTTTATTATCGTGCTGCAAGAGGTTCAATTAAGCAATGGGATTTTTATAATTCATGATTCCTCCTACTATATTGACTTGTTTTTTTCTATTTTAGTTACTGCTTCATATTATTTTCCTTCTTTTCCTATTACCTTAAACTTCTCTGGCCTAAATTTCAAAAATAAATCCCGCATTGAGTAATCAATACGGGATCAAAGAAACGTTTTTCAATTTTAAAACCTGGCTTGCCTGCTGCCGTTTTATTTCAGATATTCATTAAACCACTCAACGATATATGCGAGGCGATCCAGCCTGAGGTTTGGCTTGCCGCTTCTGGAAAGCTCATGGTTTGATTCCGGGAAGCGGATGAACTTAGTTGTCTTCCCCTGGCGCTTTAAGGCGATGAAGAGCTGTTCTGCCTGCTCGATTGGACAGCGGTAATCCTTTTCACTGTGAAGGATCAATAATGGAGTATTTATTTTATCCGCATAGGCCAGAGGTGAGTGCTTCCATAAAGTATCGATGTCGCTAAGGTCAGCTTTGATTTGCCACTCAGTGAAATAATAGCCAATATCGCTTACGCCGTAAAAGCTGATCCAGTTAGAGATGGAACGCTGGGTCACAGCTGCTTTGAACCTGTCTGTATGCCCTACAATCCAGTTTGTCATGAAGCCGCCATAGCTGCCGCCGGTTACCCCCAATCTTTCGCTATCGATAAAATCATAGTTTTCAAGAGCATAATCGACTGCGTCCATCACGTCCTGATAATCTCTGCCACCGTAATCACCACGTACAGCATTGACGAATTCCTGTCCATAGCCATGGCTGCCGCGCGGATTAATGTAAAGCACGCCATAGCCCTCAGACGCCAGCACCTGGAACTCATTGAAGTATGAATTCGCGTACAGAGCATGGGGACCGCCATGAATCTCAAGAATGAGCGGGTATTTCTTCCCTTCCTCATAACCTGCAGGTTTCATGATCCAGCCATGCAGAGGCGTTCCATCCCCTGCTGCAAATGAAATTGGTTCAGGCTCGGACAAGGCAATCTGGCCGAGGAACTTTTCATTAACAGAAGTAAGCTGCTTCATTTCTCCTGTTGTCACTTCTAGTTGGAATAATTCCCCCGGTAGCACAGGCTTGCTGACCGCAGCAACGATTCTTTGATTTTTGCGATCCAGTGAATAACCGTACACATGCTGCTGATCAAGCAAGGCTGGATAAATTTCACCTGCCATATTGCCGAAGTAGATCACCGTGTTTCCCTGGTCGCTCGCCAGGAAATAAAAGCTTTCGCTGTCATCGCCCCAAATGAAGCCCGGACTATGTGCTCCCTGCTGGAAATCAGCCGCAACGGCATCGCCAACGAGGATGTCCATATTCTCAGTGATGCAGCTGACATGGCCTGTGGCTAGTTCCTGGACCCAAAGCTGGGACAGCGTAGCATTTTCATATTGTCTTTCATGTCCCAAATAGCCAATGTATCTTCCATCCGGAGAAATGGCAGCACTTCCGTAATAGCCTTTTTCATTGGTTAGTTTTGCAGTTTTGCCTGATTCAAGCTCAAGCAGGAACAAATCGCTCTTGAATGAGAAATCACGCTCCGGACTTTCGTCAGCAGCCAGGACAATCGATGTTCCATCCGGTGTCCAGCACTGTACATGGTAATCGGCATCACGCTTTGTAACCAGTTTTGTGCTGCCATCCTCTAAATGAACAAGGACTGTTTGCTTGTACTTGCCATCCCAGAATCCCGCAGCATCCGATTTATACTTCATTTCTTCAGCCACGAAAGGCTCAAGCTTCTTTTCTTCTTTTTTATCTTCTTCCTTTTCGAGCAATTCCTCGTCAGGCTTCAGAAATACAGAGCAAGCCAGCTTTTTGCTGTCCGGAGACCAAACGGGGCCGCTCACACCATTTTTAAGGCTGGTCGCCTGCCTTGCCTCTCCGCCTGAAGCATCCAGTATATAGATCTGATTCTTTCCGCTCCTGTTAGAAACAAATGCAATTTTGGTACCATCAGGAGACCATCGTGGCGAATGGTTCCGGAATTCACCAAAGGTCCATTGCTTCGCCTCTCCACCTTCAGCAAGATCGATTATGTATAGATTAGAAACATAGTCATTCTTTTTTTCCGCCATTTCAGTC
Source organism: Mesobacillus sp. (assembly GCF_057785455.1). Taxonomy (NCBI): domain Bacteria; kingdom Bacillati; phylum Bacillota; class Bacilli; order Caryophanales; family Bacillaceae; genus Mesobacillus; species Mesobacillus sp. Next base: position 72,489 of record NZ_JBYNSB010000037.1, on the reverse strand, counting down.
TGGACAAAAACACATTTCATGCCATCCGGCGAGATTTGCGGGTCTGTTACAGACTTTAACTCATATAAATCATCTGCTTTGAGAAATCTTTTTTCTCCCATTTGAGAGCCACCCTTTCATAAATAAAGATTGTCTATCTATCTTTATTTCGATAACAGAAATAATTTTCCTCCTTCTTAAAAAAATTCTTTTTTCCTTCAGATGAAATAGGCCGGGATTTTTCAGTGACGTTTGGAAAATATGATACTAAGCAGAAAAAATTTTTTACCTACTTGAATTCATGCTGAAAATCCATTACGATTATAACGAACAAACGTTCTACTTTTAGTCAAAAGGAGCCAACAAAAATGACAAGGATTCCAGAACATGACCGCGATATCATGGAGCAGGCCATTTATTTGCCGATGGTCCTGGTCGTGCTGAATCGGGATCTTTCTGTCGTTGAAAACAGTCCCTTCAAATTAAAAAAGCCTTATTTGGAGCTTATCGAAGAAACAATGAAGGCCGTCCAGAAAGAACTCGCAAAAGTTAAAAGCTATCTGAAGAAAAACAGCCTGAAGGTTGAGGAAGTCAAACGTGATGATGCGTTTACGATGTATCTCTTCATTTATCAAGGCTACGAAGAACACCACAACTATTTCAATCCCCGCATCCGGAACAAGGTCCAGGAATTGATGGTGCATTACCTGTTCAAACGATTCAAACAGGCTGAAGCCCCCATTGAGAAGAATTAAGGGATCCGTCCCTCAGGCTCGGATCCCCTTAAAATTTATTCGTGGCGTTTTATAAAGGACTCGCTTACCATTCCGGCATTAGCGTATCCATTCTGCTGACCATGCAATAGATATAGAGCCTTTCGTTCTGTGTCTTTCATCCGCTGCATGAATTTCGTGCGGAGAAGTGATGTTCTCAGCAGCTGATTTTCAAAAGAGTGATGAGAGACTGGCAGAATAATGGATTTTTTATTCCTGAAGATGACCTGGGTGCTATGGGAATCCACCTTTTTATGAATGAGGACATGTTCCTGTGCAACCCAAATACAATCCGGGTTTGAAGGTGAACTTGTAGGCATGAAGTAGATGGAGCTTATGGGGTCAATAATGATGGGGACCTTATGGGTAATCCCTGTCAGCTGAGTAGTTCCTTCTTTCCGTCCTTCATAGCTGGAACCAAAATATTTACAGCTTTTCTTGATAATATCAATCGGCCTGAAAGGTGATAAATACTCGTCCTCCAATTCGATCACCTTTGAATAAGTCCTGCTTCCGTACTCTTCAGGAAGGATGATCATTGTAAAAGGATTTATTTCATACTCTTCAATTAAATTCTTTTGGCTCACATTCATTCCTTCATCTCCTAAAATACCATATACCCTATCTTATCATAATTATTATTATTTTCTTTGATTGTGGAAAAATTTCTTAATTTTGCCACAAATAATATATCGGAAAAAATTTTCTAAAAATTATAAAAATTTAGTTGATTATCTTTTCTATCCTCCATATAATATAAAAAAGGTCTAAGAGGTGAGGTCAGTGAAAGAAAAGTCGTATTCTGAAATCATGAAGGCCAGCGTAATGAAACGCATAAAAGCCAAGGAATCTTTTGTTCTGGACCTGTACGTTGACATGCTGATTTCTGAAATCCAGCTCAATACGAAAAAAGAAAAATTGCTGTCGAAAATTGATAAAGCAATAGATGATCGCGATCAGGTTTTATTTTTAACCCTGACAGAAGAATTGAAGGATCTTAATAAACAATTTGGAACTTAGATGATTGAAATCCCCCATATCGGGGGTTTTTTATTATTTTAAGATATTGCTTCTGGCGTGTCAGACACTGCTTAAAACGGGCCATAAGGAATGCGTTCCTCTTTCCCATCCAGCCTGCATTAATCACATCTCTAATTCCATACGTCAAAAAAGCCCCCGAATATCGGAGGCTCATACGTTTAATTTCCCTGTTCATTCCGCTTTTGCAGCTCATATTCTTCAAGCCTTGAAATCCGCTCCAGCATCGTCGGATGGCCATATCTGAATATTTTCACCAAGAGCGGCGGATTCACCTGGCTGAGCCCTGCCCTTGTCAGCTCCTGAAAGGATGAAATGGCAGCATCCGCATTGTCCGTCATTTCGATCGCGTACTTATCTGCGCGAGTCTCCTGATAGCGGGAGACAAGGTTTGAGACCGGACTAGCGGCGAACATGATCATTGACAGGAACATGAGGAATAACGGCAGTGACCTCAAATCACCTGGATCGCTGATTTTAAATTCCCGCCCCCAGCGGGAAATAGCCCACTTCATCAGCCTCGAGACAAGATACAATCCAATAAGCGGCAGCAGCAGATATCCAGCTATTCCGAAATAAATATGTTTCTCAACATAGTGCGCCATTTCATGTGCCATGATGAACAAAATCTGGTCATCATTAAGCCTGTTGAGGGTGGTATCCCACAGGACAATGCGGGAATTAGAGCCGATGCCGGTAACATAGGCATTAAGGGCATTTGTTTTCTCCGCCATATTCACCTCGAAAACATGCTTTGCAGGAATATTCGCCTCGCCTGCAAGATCAAGGATTTTCGTTTCCAATTCCTTGTTCTTAAGCGGATAAAAATCATTATAAAGCGGATCGATCACAACCGGCTGAAGGAACATGATAAAGAGCGTGAATGGAACAGACAGAAGCCACGCGAACAGCCACCAGGATCTTTTGAATTTGTTCATCAGCCAGTAAAGGACGACAACAATTACGACCATCATCGCGTAATTGATCCAAAAATCAATCAGTTCATCCTTCATCCATGAAGTAAAGGTCTGGGTAGAAATATTATAGGTTTTTGAGAATGTATAGCTTATATAGCTAAGCGGGAACGTTGCGATAAAGGCGAAAAATGAAAGCCAGATCATATAGATAGCCGTTTGCCCATATTTATTCTTTGAAGTGTCTTCTGCCCATTTCTTAAAGGCTTTGGATAAGCCAAGAAGCAGGATCAAAAAGTAAAACAGCCATTCAAACGGTGTGGACAGGAAAAATAATAGGTTTCTTATTTTTGAATATTCCTCAGTCAGCATCAATTCCCTGCCGTTCATGAAGGTGGCAGGATCGGCGCGAGAGCCTTCATATTCAAACGGCAAATTTGTATCTGCAAAATAAAACAAATACCAGTACACAGCGAAGCCATACAGAATATAGGCGATGATGCCAATGAAGCCCATTTTCCTCGCCATAGCTTTTCCCCCTTTTCGTACAAACCATCTATAACTATTGTAGTCGTTTGTCCTCAAAATAGAACAAGTTATTCGGTGCATAAAAAAAGGGTGCCGGGAAGCTGTTCACTCCCCGGTACCCTTAAATTTTTAACGTATATGTTCAGTTAAGAAACGTTTGATCTATCAAAGTTTTGAAATCCGGCTTATCCTTTAGGAATTTTAAAGCATATGAAGAATCAGAGAAGGCCTGGATTGTCTCCTGATCTACTTCATAAGTGAAACCAATTCGATCCCATGCAAGCTCTACAACATCCTGTTCAAGCGCCTGGCCTGTTGTTTCTTTGATGTCCTTGATAGTGATTTTCTGAGCTTCAGCTGGATTTTCATTAATGAAGTCCACAGCTTCCTTGTGGGCAGCAATGATTTTTTCTACTGTTTCAGGCTTCTCTTTTATCATTTTTCCGGAAGTGACCATTACCGATGCTGGAAGAGTTTCGCCAAAAGAAACCTCATCCCAGCCAATGACGACCTTTGCACCGGTTTCTTTTTCAATTACCGCAGCCCAAGGTTCAGGTGCTACTGCAATATCGATTTTCCCTGCTTTCAGCATGGCCGCATATTGTGCAGGCTGGCCAGTAAGATGCTTCATAGTGCCGCCAATGCGCTCTGAAGTGATTCCCGCTTCCTCAAGGTATGTTTCATACTGGACATCATGCGTGCAGCCTACGCCTGGAGTGATGAAGGTCTTGCCAGCAAAGTCCTCAACTGAATCAATCTTTACGTCCTTCCTTGCCAGGACAACTGTCCCGCCAGTAGATGCACCTGCAATAATTTTCACATCTGCACCTGTTGTATAGTTGTTCATCGCAGGCCCTGGCCCAACCAGGCCAGCATCGATTTCACCTGTCTTAAGTGCAGTCATGAATGAACCGCCCTCAGCAAATGTTTTATACTCAACTGTCGTTCCATCACCAAGCTGCTTTTCATAAAATTTTTGATCCTTGGCAACCATCGCAGGAACATGATTGATATTTGGAAAATACCCTATCACGATTTTTTCCTTGCCTGCTGACGTCTTCGATGCTCCGCCTGAACCACAGCCAGCCAGCACCATCGCAGCTGTGAACAGTACAGTTAGAAATAAAATAGCCTTTTTCATTAATAATCCCCCTTAATTTTAAGATTCTAGTCCCCATCGCTGCAGCACTGATTTCTCAACGCGCTGGAAAATGACCTGGTCAACAATGGTTCCAATAACACCAATTATGATCATGACCCCAATAACAAGCGCCATGTTGCCGAAATCCGAAGCATATCGCAGCGTATAGCCCAGCCCCGGTCCGGTACTTAATAATTCCCCGGCCATTAGGGCACGCCAGGCAAATGCCCATGCGAGCCTCGCACCAGTGACGGCGTATGGAATCGATGCCGGAAAAATAACCCTCCTGAACAAATCCAATCCGGTCGATCCCATCGTTCTCGCTGCTTTTATATATAAAGGCGAGACGTTCTTAATGCCCATTCTTAAGTTAAGGGTCATCACGAATGTGCCGCCAAGTACAACAACAAAAATCACAGCTTTTTCATTCATGCCAAACCACATGATGGCAAGCGGAAGCCAAACAATACTAGGCACACTTTGAAGTGCCAGCACGACTGTGCCGATCGTCTCATCCGCCGACTTTGATCTTGCAAGAAGAACCCCAAGTGCAGATCCAAGTACGAGTGAAATGCCAAGACCGATGGCGAGGCGCTTGAAGCTGGCAATCAAATCGTAGATCAATGTCTTATCCTGAAAGCCTGTCACCAGTGCTTCAAGGACTTTTTCCGGTGAAGGGAGGATGATTGGAAGCCACCACTCAAGCTTCGAACCTGTATACCAAAAAGCAATAATGGCAGCGAAAAATATGATTCTCTTAATGGTTGGATTCATTTGCCAGCTCCTCCCTGACCACTTTGTCGATCTCCTTCTTCAGGAATCCCATGATATATTCCTCCAGCTCGATCATTGCCTGTTTGTGCTGGTGGCGCGGTCTTGGAATATCCACTTTGATATCCTGCAGGATTGTGCCTGGCTTCGTCCCCATCACAATAATGCGGTCTGATAGCTTGATTGATTCAGAGATACTGTGAGTGACGAACAATATTGTCTTCTGTGTTTCTGTCCAGATTGTCTCAAGCTGATCATGGAGACGAGACCGCGTCTGCTCATCCAATGCCCCAAACGGTTCATCCATAAGAAGAGTATCCGGATTCATTGCCAGGGCCCGCGCAATTGCAACGCGCTGCTGCATTCCGCCAGATAATTCATGCGGATAATGAGCTGTATAATTGCCCAGTTGAACCATTTGCAGGTATTTTTTCGCTTCTGCCTCTGCCTCTTTTTTTGACAGCTCCTTTTTTAATGGAAAAAGAACATTTTCAAGCACATTCAGCCATGGAAATAGCGCTGCCTGCTGGAACACCATTCCTCTGTCCTTTCCCGGCTTCTCAACTTTTTTGCCATCGACATGAATCTCTCCGCTGGTAGCAGGAGTAAGCCCTGCAACAATTGATAGAAGAGTAGATTTACCGCAGCCCGATGGCCCAAGGATAGAAACAAACTCCCCTTTATTCACACTAAGATCAATACCTTTTAATATATCAACCTGGTGATTATTTTTATCTGCGTACTGTTTATGGACGTTGCTGATTTCTATGAACATCTATTCTAATCACCCTATTCTTATAAAACATATTATAATACTCGGAATTAATAATGATAATTATAATCTATTCTCCATCCTTGTCAACATTTCATATTATTTTTTCTTTTGGAGCCTGTTTTTTCGGTTTGGTTGAATCAGCAAAGATTATTGGAGAAACTTTTTATGGTGTGTAGAAAAAATTGTAACTAATACGGGCATTGGTTGCCTTTTACTTCAGGTGAGCGGAAAAATGGGCACCAATACGGGCCATCGGTGATTCTTTTTTCAAAAGGCGTCAAATGAGGTAACTAATAGCCTGCTTTGAAGTATGATTTTAGACGGATATTAGTTCCATTTAGATAAAAAAATAGACCTGCATAGCCTGCAAGTCTAGAAGAAATACGAATATAAAGTTAGTACCGAAATGGACCCAATGACGACAACAATGACATTGGCTCCAAGGAAAGCTGCAATGAAGGCGGCGGCGGCTCCGATAATCCCGTACCAGATATCTTCCTGGATGAACAGGATTGCCGGAAAGATCAGCGCGCCGAGGGTGGCATAAGGTACATTTTTCAAGACCCCCTGCAAAAATGGCGGGAGCTCTTTGCCCTTGAACATGACAAAAGGCAACATCCGTGGCAGGTATGTGACTATAGCCATTCCGATAATCATGATGACGATTTCTTTATTCATCAGCTTTAGCCCTCCTGCCATTTTTCATGGTTTCGATTCCCTCAACAATGGTCGCTGATAAGAGTGTAGCCAGCACAATTGCCCATCCGGTTGACATTAATTCCGCCAAAGTAAAGATAGAATTGAAGCTTGCTGCGAGCACAGCGAGGAATACTACCTTTACATTGCCTTTCATTGAAGGCACGAGCAGGCCGACAAACATGGCATACAATGCGACGGACATGCTTTCCTGCAGGGTTTGCGGCAGTCCGGCTCCAATCAGGAAGCCCAAGCCGGAAAAAATGACCCAGCTTGAATACGCAGTAAGGTTCAATCCAAACATGTATCCTGCATTGACTGTTCCTTCGCGGGTAGCTGCAACTGAGAAGGTTTCGTCAGTAATCCCGAATGAATAGGCCATCCGCGCAGGGATTGTGTCTTCCTCGGCCTTTTCATTCAACGAAGCGGACATAAGGAAGTGGCGTATATTTACAATGAAGGTAGTAAGAACTACTTCAAATATCCCGATTCCCTGTGCCAGGAGGCTTAATGATATGTATTGGGCGGCACCGGCAAATACAAGCAGGCTCATCATAACTGTTTCGCCTAATGTAAGTCCGGTCGTTTTCGCAATCAATCCGAACGTGAGCGCAATCGGCATGTACCCTATCGCAATGCTGATGCCTGACTGAATCCCTTTTTTAAACTCTGTTGCCTGTTTTACTGCCAATGTACTCTCCACGCGCTTCCCGCCTTTCTTTTTCCGTTAGCCTTCTGTTAAACAAGGCTGTTGATTTTCGTTCCAGGCGCTTCGCTTTCCTCTGAAGAATTATGAAAAAGCCCAATTGCCGGCTTTTTCAAGAGCGAATTCTTCTAGGGGCGTGCGGTCAGCCTCCTCGTCGCTTCGCTCCTGCGGGGTAAAATGGCCCCTTCATTCCGGGCCATTTCTACCTAGGTCTCACCTGTCCCGCTTCATCCCGAAGGAGTCTTCGCGCCTTCCACTACAATCAACAGGGTTTAAAAATCAACATTCAGCTTTAACAGAGCCTTCCGGTAAAATCTCCGTACAATTCAAAATCCTTTAATGCGTTAATCGATTTAAATCATTAAAATATATTATACATACTTCCATCGTTCTGGAAAAGTGTTTCTTTACACGAAATAAAAAACACGGCTAAAGCCGTGTTTCTTCACTTCCCTCTGAATACTGGCTTCCTTTTCTCGCTGAACGCGGCTAAAGCCTCGAGGCGGTCCTCAGTTGGAATTGTCACTTCATACGCTTTCCGTTCGATTTGCAGTCCTGTCTGCAAATCGGCATTCATTCCCTGCTTGATTGCGAATTTTGCCTGCTGCAGCGCAACAGGGCCGTTCGCAAGCATCTGTTCAGCCCACTTAAAGGCTTCATCAAGCAGATTTTCTTTGACCGCTACTGAATTAACGAGACCGTACTGCAATGCCTCTTCTGCGGAAATTCGCCTGGCAGTCAAAATCAATTCCAATGCTTTTGCCTGCCCGATCAGTCTTGGCAGCCTTTGTGTACCGCCTGCACCTGGAATGATCGCAAGGCTGGTTTCCGTCAATCCCATCAGCGTGCCAGCTGCTGCGATCCGGAAGTCACAGGCCAGGGCCAATTCCGTTCCGCCACCAAAGGCGAATCCATTAATCGCTGCGATTGTCGGCTGGGGCAGCTGATCAATTGCTGAAAAAACCTCGCCGATTTTGTAAATGTTCCGCTTCACATCTTCGTCTGAAAGAGTACGGCGTTCCTTCAGGTCAGCGCCGACACTGAACGCTTTCTCTCCGGCACCTGTAAAGATGACCACTCGCGCTTCAGTGCTGATCCTGATTTTTTCCACTGTTTTTTGCAATTCTTCAAGCGTTTCATAATTGAAGGCATTAAGGGCATCCGGCCGGTTGAGGGTAACAATCGCGACATGCCCTTTTAATTCAAATTGAATATTCTCCATTTAAAACAGCTCCCTTCTTCTATCTTTTTCGCTTTGGAAGCAGAAATCCCTTCCTAAATAAAGAGGCAAGCTGATGAGCCTGCCTCCTTCTTATTTTATTGGCCCTGCAATACCTGATTTTTTAAAGCTCTTCTTAAAATTTTTCCGGTAGTATTCTTAGGAAGCTCTTCAAGGAATTCAATGGAGCTTGGCAGCTTATACTTAGCAAGGTGCTCACGGCAATAGTCGAGCAGCTGCGCTTCGGTCAGTTCTGGATTCTTGCTTACCACATAACATCTGACCGCTTCCCCAAGATTAGGGTCGGGTACACCAAGCACCGCGACTTCGACAACATCGGAGTGATTATAAAGAACTTCTTCCACCTCGCGAGGATATACATTGTAGCCGCCGACAATGATCATATCCTTTTTGCGGTCGACGATGTAAAAATAGCCTTCGTCATCCATCCGGGCGAGGTCGCCAGTATACAGCCAGCCGTCTTTAATGGCAGCGGCTGTTTCTTCCAGCAGCTTGTAATAGCCGATCATTACATTCGGACCGCGGACAATCAATTCGCCAACTTCCCCTGGTGCGACTTCCTCTCCCAGCTCATTGACTACCTTATTTTCCACATTGATGATGGATGTTCCAATTGACCCCGCCTTGCGAGGGCGGTCAAGTGGATTGAAGCATGTTACTGGAGATGCTTCTGACAATCCATACCCCTCGGAAATCATGACATTGAATTTTCTTTCAAAGTTCTGAAGCAATGCAACAGGCAATGAAGCTCCACCGGAAATACACAATCTCAAAGACTTCAAATCTTCGGGATTTCCCTCTGGGTATTGGAACAAGAAATTGTACATAGTTGGGACACCAGCAAATACAGTGGCCTCATGCTGCCTTGCAATTCTGAACACCTCTGCCGGACTGAATCTAGGCACGATTAACAGCGTTCCGCCATTCATCAACGGTGCATTCAGGGCTACGGTCAGGCAGAATACATGGAACATTGGCAATGCTGTAATGACGCGGTCATCTTCATTCATCTTCAGGTAATCGCTTACATCTTTAGCATTGCTGTAAAGATTTTTGTGTGTAAGCATTGCTCCCTTCGGCTTACCTGTAGTGCCTGAGGTATAAAGAATGATAGCTACATCATTTTCGCTCAATTCTGGTCCCTTGTAGTCAAGGTCACCAGAACCGACGACATGTGTAAACGGTTTCATTTTTGAGCCTAATGTCAGATTTGCGATTTCCTGGTCGGACATTTGATTCTGCCCAGTTTCACAGATAATGAAATGCTCTGCCTTAGGAAGCAGCTGGTGCATTTTTTCAGCCAGCGGCAGCATCAGATCAAGTCCGACTACGGCCTTTACATCCCCATTGTTCAGGATGTAGCCAATTTCATCTGCGGTGTAAATAGGATTGATAGGGATTACTGTTGCACCGAGCCTTAGTGCCCCGTACAAACTGATGACAAAATGCGGAGAGTTTCCTAACAACAGCGCGATATGATCGCCTTTTTTCACCCCAAGTTTTTCAAGGCCGGATGCGAATTTTGTTACAGCTGCATCCAGTTCAGCGTATGTACTAGCTTTGTCCATGAAAAAATATGCCGGCTTATCGCCAAGCATCGAGGCAGTCTGATGAAGCTGTGATGAAAGATTCATAACTCCCTTCCCCCTTTGCGGTATTAAAAACCACGAAACTTTTTACAAAAGTTTTCTAAATATATTATATTGAAAGAAAATTATGTATTCAAGGTAAATGTACTAAAATTGTCATTTTTTATAGTAAAAACACAAAAAGCGCGGTGGTATGGCCACCGCGCCTTCCTTGCTTAATAAATCAAATTGATGAAATCATCCATCGAAATATTACCGAAATAATGTTTAACGTCCACTTCCTCGAGTGCTGAAGCCATGTGTGTCTTTTCATATTTCACGCCGGTAAGCTTATCCTCGATTTCTTTTACATCACCAACACCAAAGAAGTCGCCATATATTTTGCAGTTTTCAATGATGCCTTTGTTCACTTCGAACCTTACATCGATTTGTCCAACAGGAAAACGATGCGAATGCTGAATGTTAAACTTTGGTGACTTGCCATAGTTCCAATCCCAATTCTGGTACCGTTCCTTCGACAGCTCATGGATGTTTTCCCAATCCTTTTCTGTCAAAACATACTCGGGGATTTCCTCCATGCCTTCAAAGATATTCTTCAGCAGCAAACTGCGAAACTCTTCAATCGTGACTTTTTCAGATAGGAATTCGGAAATATTCGCGACCCGGCTGCGAATCGATTTAATTCCCTTCGATTCAATTTTATCTTTTTTCACGTTCAGCGCCGATACAACGCTTTCGATTTCGGAATCGAACAACAGAGTGCCATGGCTGAACATCCGGCCTCTGGTGGAAAATTGTGCATTTCCGGAAATTTTCCGCCCTTCAGCCAGAATATCATTTCTCCCGCTTAACTCCGCGTCTACTCCTAATTTCTTCAAGGCGTTAACAACGGGCTCCGTAAACTTCCTGAAGTTATGGAAGCTGTCTCCGTCATCCTTGGTAATGAAACTGAAATTGAGATTTCCTAAATCATGGTATACTGCTCCTCCCCCGGATAAGCGGCGGACGACATGGATGCCATTCTTCTCGACATACTCTGTATTGATCTCCTCGATCGTGTTTTGGTTTTTGCCAATGATGATCGATGGTTCATTAATATAAAACAAAAGATATGTTTCATTGATATCAAGATTTTTGAGTGCGTATTCTTCAATGGCAAGATTGATTCTTGGGTCAGTGATTCCTTTATTGTCGATAAATAGCATGAGTGATTCCCCTTTTTATAATGTCAATTCCAAACCTTCTCCGGCAAGTGTGATAGGGCCTTCATATTCCCCTGCTGCCTCTGTAACCAGCTGTTCAAGCTCACCATAATGCGGAAGGTGGGTCAGTACCAGGTGCTTTACCCCGGCAGCCTTGGCTAATCTTCCGTTATCAAAACTGTTCATATGTCCGGCAGCCTTCCCATCCTGGCTTCCATAGAAGTTGCATTCAGACAGCAGCAAATCTGCTCCTGATGCGAAGGGGATGAATTCTTCTTTAAAGGAGGTATCTCCAGTATAGACGAGCGTTTTCCCGCCTGCTTCTATGCGCATCGCATAGCATGGAACAGGGTGGGCGGCAGGGATAAACTCAATCGTAAAAGGACCTGCCTCCAGTTTTTTTTGCGGATCGTACGCCACACCTTTTGTGATGTTTTTATATGTAAGCTTTGCAAATTCCTGCTTGTCCTTTGCATGGCCATAAATCGGCAGCTGAGGTGACTTTTTGCCCAGAAAGCCCTGGATGAGCCGTGCATGCTGCAAGACACCGATATCTGCAATATGGTCCGGATGATAGTGAGACAGCACCAATGCATCCAAATCTTCCGGCTGGGCGAAGTTTTGCAACTTTGCCAGCACCCCGCTGCCAAAGTCGATCATCAGTTTAAAGCCATCATGCTCCAGCAAATATCCTGTGCTCGCTTCATTGATTTTTGGGTATCCACCCCAGCATCCAACGATTGTAAGCTTCAATGAAATTCCTCCTTTTATCACATCTTTGCTTTCACTATACTTCATTTTGCCCATTTTTTCATTTCATCGGTTTTTTTAAAAAAAGAAGATTGACGCCGTTAAACTGTTATAATACAATTTAATTAATATTAAATCTGTATCAAAACACTTTAATTTTGGAGGGGAACAGCATGATCGAAAATATCGTTGAATTCTTTCGCAATTTACCTCAAAAACAGTGCATGGAGTGTGGAGAACCTATTAAAGAACAGCATGAATGCTATGGCAATAAGTGCGATGGCTGCATGCATCCTGGAAAACTATAATATTGACTCTATGTTTCCATTCCGGTAAACCGGTTAAATACAATCCCTTAAATGAAAAGCCAGCTCGTTCTATATGAACGGCTGGCTGATTTTTTTCTCTTTTTTAATTTTCTGCTATGGTTACAGTCTTTATTTTTCCGTGGCTGCTGCAAATTTTCTTTTATGCATGAGATGGAAATACAGCCAGGTTCCAACAGATAATGCAGCGATATAGATCGCCAGGATAGCAGCATTATGCCACATAAAATTGAAGTCTCCGCTGGAGATGACTGCTTTGAATCCCTGGACAGTATATGTCATCGGCAGAAGCGCATTGAATTTCTGCAGGAATCCTGGGATCAATTCCAGCGGGAATGTACCTGCACTCGTTGTCAGCTGAAGAATCAGGACAATGATGGCAACAAAACGGCCGGGGTCTGCCAGGGTCGTGACAAGGAATTGAACCAAAGCAATAAAGGTGATGCTTGTTATGATGGAGAACGCCATAAATAACGGCAGGCTCTTAACATCAAGGCCCAATCCTACAATCAAGATTAAGTCGGCAATCAAAGCCTGTATAACACCAATTCCAGCTAACACAGCAAATTTACTCCTGAACCAATTGAAGCCGCTGGCCGGTACACCCGCCGGCTCCCTTAAAGGGAATACAATCGACAGAAGCAGGGCACCAACGAAAAGTCCTAGTGACAAGAAGTATGGAGCAAAACCTGTTCCGTAGTTTGGAACACTATTGATCTCTTCCTTATCCAGCTTAACTGGTGCTGCCAGCATATTATAGGTTTCTTCATCTGGATTTATTTTTGCTTCCTCTGCACCAGCTGCAAGTTTACCCTGCAGCTCAGAGGTGCCGTCAGCGATTTTTCCATTTGCATCCGCTAATTTACCTGCTCCATCAGCAAGCTGGTCTGCACCAGCTGTCATCGCTGAGGAACCTTCTGTCAGTTTATCCATGCCTCCAGCAAGTTTTGTGCTTCCTTCTGAAAGTTTTATGGATCCATTCTTTGCTTCCTCAAATTTATCTCCGAAAGTCATCATGCCAGTATGGAATTGCTCTTGGCCAGACTGGAGCTTTTGGGCTCCTGCAGCCACTTTCTCGCTCCCTGATGAAAGAGCTGTCATGCCATTTTGGAACTGTTGCTGTCCTTTCAGCAGTTCCTCCAGGGTGCCAGAAAGCTGCTCTGCGCCACCCTCCAGTTTACCTGCTGAATCGGAAAGGTTCTTTGTGCCACCAGCCAGTCCTGCACTTCCCGCCTCAAGCTTAGCAAGTGCTCCTGCTAGCTGTTTTTGCTGCTCTGGATAGGCGCTTAATAGAGGCTGCATCTTTTGAAGCTGCGCTTGAAGCTCCTGGATGCCTGCATGAAGCTCAGCCGCACCAGCTGCCGCACTGTCGGAACCATTTTTCCAGGCAGACAGGTTTTGTGCCAGCTGATCGGATCCTTGCTTGATCCGGCTGGTTCCATCTGTTAGGGAAGATACGCTGCTATTCGCAGTTTTCATACCTTGCTGAAGTTCAGAAGCTCCTGCTGCCAAATCACTTCCACCCTGCAGCAGCTCCCCAGACGCTGATTCGAGCTTTTTATGCCCATCCTCCAATTGTGACAGTCCGGATGCCAGTGAATTTGCACCCTTTGCCAGCTCTTTTGTGCTGGAACTTGCAGTGTTCATACCCTGATTGAACTCAATCGATTTCCCTGCCAAAAGTTCCAAATTATTATAAAGCTCTTTTGAGCCGGTTTTAACCTTATCGGCACCAACAGTTATTTCTGAAGCACCATCGCTTGCCTTCTCCAAACCATCAGCAAGCTCACCAATTTTCCCAAACATTGTTTCTGCATATGTTTCCGTCACTTTCTCAGAAACAGAAGCTTTGATTCGCTCCGCTGCTGTCTCCCCAATTTGGGCTGACAGGAAATTGAAACTTTCATTAGGACGATAAACGAGTTCAAGTTTTTTTGGTTCTTCGTCCATTAAAGTAGTGGCATTTTCAGAAAAGTTTTCCGGAATTTCAATCAGCATATAATATTCCTGATTCTCGAGTCCCTTCTTCCCGTCTTCTTCATTTACAAACTCAAAACCGAAATCCTTGCTCTCTTTCAATTTCTCAATCAGATTATCCCCCAGCTCAAGTTCCTTTCCATCTATGACGGCACCATGATCTTCATTGACAACAGCTACTGGAAGATCTGCCAGATGTTCGTAAGGATCCCAAAAAGCCCACAAGAACATGCCGCTATAAAGTACTGGTATAAATAAAACAGCAATAATTGGTATCAGTAGCTTTTTATTGCGGAAAATAGCAAGCAATTCTTGATACAAAAGTTTGTTTTTCATTGATGTTCTCCTCTCACTTACATTCTCAAATTGATTTAAAGTGCTTAATTATCTACGCTGTTTTTTGAGAAGTTCTTCATTTTTCACTCATAGGTCCCGATGATAAGAAGGTTCCTGAGTTTGTACAGCAATACCCGTTCAACACAACTGACCAATTTGCCCATCTGGTCATTTAACTCCAAAAATCAAGGATTATCTTAATCAGACAATCCTTTAAAGATGTAAAATTCAAAGAGCCGGGCAATTTCTTCCTTATTAAGCTGCTTATGTTTTTTCTCCCAGTCAAAAACTAATGCAATGTAAAGCTTCATCATGATAAATGCTGTGATTTCCGGATCGCATTGTTTAATCTCGCCTTTTTGGACAGCCGTAATGACCTTCTCTTTAATGAAATTCAAAATGGCCGATTCTAGTCGTTCCATCACTTCAATCACTGCTGGTGTCCCAATATCCCGAGCTTCCTGGGAAAGCTTGATCGATAGCTGATGCTCTTTGCGGAACTCAAGCAGCCTGTATAATGAACGGTGGACATTTTCATAAAAGGAATCATCAGGACTGACAGATTCATCAGCAACTCTTTTCATTTCCTTGATCAGCCTGTTGATGATTTCATCAAATAACTCTTCTTTATTCCGGAAAAATGTATAAATTGTTCCTTTTCCGACATTCGCAAGCTTGGCAACCTGATCGATGGTAGTAGCCTTATAGCCATAAAGTGAAAATGAGTTTGTTGCTGCTTCAATGATCTGCTGTCTGCGATCTACCGCCATGACTTCACTCCTTTCATAAAAGTGACCAAATGAGAAAATCGGTCAATAAGTTCATTTGTACTTTAACATAGGTTTTGTAACTTTACAAGTTATAAATCTGAGTAAAAGAAAAAACCCTATAAAAGGGTTTTAAGATTTTAAATTCAGATAGCTCATGATTTTTTCTACAGCTGCTTCACCCTGGTCAATGCAATCCGGGAGGCCAATTCCTTCATAGGAACTTCCGCCAACGAACACTCCTGGGAGCTCATCCGCAAGATCCATCTTCAATTTTGCAACTCTTTCCTTGTGTCCGACAGTATATTGAGGCATTGCTTCCTTCCAGCGCGATACAACCGCAAATTCTGGCTTGGCCTCGATATCCATTGTTTTATTCAAATCTTCCAGTGCAATGTTAATAATCTCGTCATCCGGCAGGTCGACCACCGCTTCGTCCCCTGGCCGCCCAACGTACAGGCGGAGCAAAGCCTTCCCTTTCGGAGTTGTATGCGGCCATTTTTTATGAGTCCAGGTACATGCCGTGATTGAATAATCACTGTTTCTGGAAACAACAAATCCGGTCCCATCGATATCCTGTTTAACCGCACTCTCCGGAAAAGCCATTGCTACCGTTGCTACAGATGTGGAAGGGATATCACGGAACGGGTCAAAGATATGTTCGTGTTCTGTGAACATATGCAGGGCGGCTTCATGTGGAGCGGATACAAGGATGCTGTCTGCTTCCAGTGTCTCTCCGCTGCTCAGCCGCAATAGGTAGGCCTCAGCCTGTTTGCTGACTTTATCAACTCTGACCCCCTTGAGTACGGAGCCAGGCTCAAGCTTTGCTTCAATAGCATCCACAAAAGACTGCAGACCAGTCGTAACTGTCAGGAACATCCCTTTTTTCTTTTCCGGTCCGCTGCCAGCCGGCTTCTTTTTAGGCGCCGGGGTAGTTTTCTTCGTGCCCAGAATCAGGCTGCCATACTTCTGTTCAACTTGATAGAATTGCGGGAAGGTGGACTGCAGACTCATATTATCAATATCCCCAGCATAAATTCCCGAAAGCAATGGCTCGATCAGGTTCTCAACCACTTCATCCCCCAGCCTTCTTCGGAAAAATTCACCCAGTGACTGGTCCCCCTTCACCTTCGATGGCGGCATGAAAAAGTCTCCAGCTGCCCTGAACTTTCCTGGCCAAGAAAATAATCCGGTCGTAACGAATGGACCGATTTGGGTCGGGATTCCCATCACTGAGCCGCCAGGCATCGGATGAAGCTTTTCTTTAACAAGGACATAGGATTTTCCGGTGCTGTTGTTGACAAGCTTATCGCCCAATCCTACCTCGCGTGCAAGGCGGCCTGCGCTCTCCTTTCTTTCAAGGAAGGAATCCGGGCCTCTTTCAATGACAAAACCATCTTTCACATATGTCTGCATCTTCCCGCCGACACGATGGGATGCTTCAACAAGCTTTACTTCGAGTGGAAGATTGCTTTCCCTGGCATGTTTCTGCAGATAATAAGCTGCTGCCAGGCCGGTGATCCCACCGCCGACGATGACTGCCTTTTTTATTTTTGTCACGGTAAATCGCCTTCTTTTTATAGTTTTAACGTGAAATGGACAGCTTCTTTATAATTACGTCTGCCATTGCATCAATAAATTCCGGCTCAGCATTCGGCATTGGAGGCCTGTAATAGCTGGCTCCTACTTCATCCGTGACTTTCTTGCATTCGTAATCATTGTCATACAAGACTTCCAAATGATCTGAAACGAAACCGGCAGGAACATAGACAAATGCTTTATAGCCCTTTGCCTCGAAAAGGTCGCGGGTCAGATCCTGAACATCAGGACCAAGCCATGGCTCTGGGGTGTTTCCGGCACTTTGCCAGCCCACTTCATAATTCTTGATATTCGCCTTTTGGGCAATGAGCTTTGCCGTTTCCTTTAGCTGTTCTGGATATGGATCGCCCAGCTGGAGGATCTTTTCTGGAAGACTGTGTGCCGATACTATCAGTACAGCGTTTTCCTGCTCGTCAGCAGGCATATCAGCGAATGTTTTTTCGACTCTGTCTGTCCAATACTTGATGAACTTCGGCTCATCGTACCAGCTCTCAACGGACACGATTTCAGGACCGCCGAGCTTGGCTGCCTCCTCCTTCGCTCTCCCATTGTATGATTTCACGCTGAAAGTGGAGAAATGAGGCGCCAAAACAATGCTGACAGCTTCTTCGAGCCCATCGTCATGCATTTGTTGAACAGCGTCCTCGATAAATGGTTCGATATGCTTAAGACCAAGATACATCTTAAATTCAATCTCATCCTGAACGCTGTTTAAATGCTGTTCGAGCTTCTCGCCTTGTTCGAGTGTAATCTTTGCCAGAGGGGAGATACCGCCAATCGCTTCATAACGCTGCCTCAAATCCTCCAGCATTTCCGGGGATGGCGTCCTGCCGTGGCGGATATGTGTATAATAACGTTCAATATCTTCTTCTTTATAGGGTGTTCCGTATGCCATTACGAGGAGACCCATCTTTTTCTTTGCCATGATTGCACCTCTTTTTTCCTGTCTCTAAGCTTTTATTCTGCCAAAAGCGAGCCTATTTTACCAATTATAATGCTCTGGATCGGAAGGTCTCTTTTGCAGCCTTATTTGCCAAGCTTAGATGCAGAATATTCATGAATGAAAGCAGTCAATTTTTTCAGCGTTTCCGGGTTTACTGAAGGGAATACACCATGCCCAAGGTTGAAAATATACCCTGGCTGTGCCATTCCTTGATCAAGGATGGCTTTTGCCTTTTCTTCAATCACATCCCAAGGTGCAAGCAGAATTGCCGGGTCAAGATTGCCCATGACAGTTTTCTGGATTCCAAGCTCACGTGCTTCACTGATTTGTAGGCGCCAATCCAGTCCGACAACATCAAGCGGCAGGTCATTCCATTCCAATGCAAGATGGCTCGCCCCGACACCGAACATAATTAATGGTACATTTTCATTTTTCAGTTCAGAAAAGATCCTGTTCATGACTGGTTTAATGAAAGTACGGTAATCTTGTACATTAAGCGCCCCAACCCATGAATCAAAGATTTGGATCGCTTTTACCCCAGCTTTGATCTGGGATTTCACATATGTAATAACCATGTCGCCCAGCTTGTCCATTAGCGCAAACCACGCTTTCGGCTCCGCATACATGAACGCTTTTGTCTTGTTATAGTTCTTTGATGGGCCGCCTTCAATCATATAGCTTGCCAGTGTGAATGGCGCACCGGAAAATCCGATCAATGGCACTGACAGCTGTTCCTCGGTAAGGAGCTTGATTGTATCGAGCACATACGGAATATCCTGCTCTGGATTGATTTCACCAAGCTTCTCGACATCCGCAAGCGATCTTACCGGATTATCAATCACAGGCCCTATACCTGACTTAATCTCTACATCCACACCCAAAGCTGGAAGCGGTGTCATGATATCCTTATACAGGATAGCAGCGTCCACATCATATTGTTCAACAGGCAGCCTTGTTACATATGCGCAAAGCTCCGGCTGATGTGTAATTTCAAATAATGAATATTTTTCCTTGATTTCTCTATATTCAGGCTGAGACCTGCCAGCCTGTCTCATATACCAGACGGGAACATAATCTGTACGCTCTCCTCTGGCTGCTTTCAGGAATGTATCGTTGATCGTTTTGCTCATTAGGGGAAATCCACCTTTCAGTAGTTACTGTATTACATTGTAATATAAATGTTTTAAAATAAAAAACACCTATTTTGTGCTATATACACTATATCCTTTTTAAGGACCAATTTCATAGAAGACGCTCGAAAATGTCATAAATTTGACGAATTTTACACATGGAGCTAGTGAAAACATTAAAAACACATCAGGATTAGGTTTACCATGCCTTAATTAGTATAATTAAATGATGGGAAGGTATTATTTAATGAGGTGAAAAAGATGAAGGTATATTTAACATCCGGTACGCCAGATTATTTAATGAAAATGAAAGCGAAGCACCCAGGGGAAAATCTTGTGCTCATGAACAATCTGGATTCGGCCATCCTTGCCCATGAAACAAACGGGGAGAGCCTGTTCAATGAACCAAGAAGATATGAAGTTATTGATTCTGCAGGCACGCTGGGCCAGGAAGGCTTTGCAGTCCTGAACAATATTCCTGTCACAGATGAAGGACGGCCGCTGTTTGAAGACCGTTTCTTAAACCGTCCGCGCCTGATTGAAAATGAACCTGGCTTCCAGGCAATCCGTGTATTGCGCCCTCTCTCTTCAAACACTTATATCATCCTGACCGTTTGGAAAAATGAAGGGGCTTTCGAAAATTGGCAAAAATCAAAGGCATATGAACATGCCCATAAAAACCGCGGAACTGAAGCAGGCATAGACAGCGCGAAGCCTAATATTTTTGAAAGTGCTTCATATGTATCCAAGTATTATATTAGTGAATAACTGAATTAGAAGCTTCGAAACCGCAGGCAGCTTAAAAAGTGTTCGTTAAATACGGAGGCAAAAAAACACAAGATGCTGGACATGGCATTCTTGTGTTTTTTATATTCAGAATGAATTTATTATAAGATGGGCTTTTACTTCACCAGCCCGTTCCTGTTTGCATAAACCGCAGCCTGTGTCCTGTCTGCCAAGCCTAGTTTGCCAAGGATATTGGAAACATGAGTCTTTACTGTCTTGACTCCAATATATAATTCTTCGCTGATTTGCTGGTTGGTCATTCCGTCGCCAATGCACTTCAGCACATCCAGTTCACGCTCGGTCAAGTCATTGTGCGGTTTCCTTTCGGGCATCCTCAATCTGTTCATCATCTTGTTCGCAACCTTTGGTTCGATCACTGCTTCGCCTCTTGCTGCCTTTTCTATCGCCTGGATAATTTCAGCTGCGGCCGCGGTTTTCAGCATATAGCTGAATGCTCCAGCCTCTATAGCAGGAAAAATCTGTTCATCGTCGTAGAAGCTTGTAATGATGATAATCTTGCATTCAGGATAGAAACCCATGATTTCTTTTGTAGCTTCAATCCCTGTACCGTTTTCCATTAATAAGTCCATTAACACTACCTCCGGCTGCGTTTCCCGGACAAGTGCAACAGCCTTTTTGCCGCTATCTGCTTCACCAACAATTTCTATGCCTGGTTCAGTGGCCAAGTAAGACAGGATTCCCTTTCTCACCATTTCATGGTCATCGACAACCGCAACCTTAATTTTCCCCACTATCCTTCCCTCCTCATCGCCGGTATCCGAATTTCAATATATGTCCCTTCATTTTTCTTCGATCGTATATTATATGTACCGCCTATTTGCTCACAGCGTTCCCGCATCGTCTTTAAACCATATGAAGTGATTCTTTCCTTATGAATGTCAAAGCCCTTGCCATCATCCCCGATGAACAGCCGGATATAGTGATCATCATCCGTCAGGACAAGCTTAACCTTTGTCGCATCAGCATGGCGGATAATATTTGAAAGAGCTTCCTGTACGATTCTGAAGATATGCTCCTCTGCCGCTTTAGAGATGTCCTCAATTTCATCAATGCTTGCTTCAAAATGGAGATTTGTTTTTTGCTTCAGCTCCTGAACAAGCTTGATGATTCCCTCGCACAGGCTTTCGCCGCTCAATTGGACTGGACGCAAATGAAGAAGCAATGCCCTCATTTCCCCCTGAGCCTTGACGGCAATTTCAGAGATTTGCTCCAGCTGCTTCCTTGCCTTCTCCGGATCTTGTTCGAATACTTTCAAGGAGGCCGACGACATCATGCTTAATGCAAATAATTGCTGGCTGACGACATCATGCAGGTCTCTGGCCAGACGCTGTCTTTCCTCAATAATCGCTGCCGTCCTTGCGGTTTGTGAAAGCTCTGTTTTTTCCTCAGCGAGCTTCTGCAGGGAATGGACTTGTTCCTGAATATATTGTGACAGCTGATTCAGTTCTTCTGAAATCAACCCTACCTCATCCTTTTCATAGGTCCTGAGGTTTTCGCTGAATTTCCCTCTCCTCAATGCTGCTACGAAAAGCAAGATATCACCAAGCCTGCCCTTGATCAGCTGACTGCCTCTTAACCCAAAATATAAGCCGGCCGCAGACAGGACAATAAAACAATACAGGACAAACCAAAAGGCAAATATTGCAGTAAGGCTGCTATCCGGTTCTATATACAGGTAGATTTGCAGTCCAATAAAAACAAATGCTGAAGAAATGAACGCCATCATTAAGAATGTCTGGACAAACCAACTCCGGATACTGGAAATCTCCTTCATGCTCCTTCCCCCTAAACCCTGTCAATCCGAATGGAACCGACCTTCAGTTCAACTGTAATATTTAGTTTCCTGTTGGCCTCATCATAATCCTCTGTCATATATGTGATATTGTGGCGGATATGATCCGGAGCGTAATCAAACACTTTCACTTCCCCCACACTTACCGCAGCGTATATTTTAACCGGAACATCCTCCGGGATAATCATCCTGACCTCTCCGATCAAGCCCCTGACCTTTACCGGTGTTTCTTTATCGGGGATAAAGCCCTTGCTGAAATCAATGAAATAATCCCCGATCATATTGTATAGATCCATGGGCTCGACTGCCCAGTTCTGTGTTTTGAAATCGACATCTCCTATGGAAAGTCCTCTAATCCTCCTCAAGGAGCCTGATTCTTTTATCTCTGCAGGAAAATCCGTTTTAAAGCTTACGTTCATTTTTTTATTTTTGAAAATCATACCGACGCCAAAATAGACCAATAGAATCGGCCATAGTTTCCAGCCATCCTTGAAATGGAAGGTTAATATTCCTGATCTGTCCATGATCAACAACGAAGAAAAGATCAGGATGAAGATACTCCACCAAAAATGCTGTTTTTTCTTCAGCAAGGTGTTAACCAGCTCTCCAATACCATAAACCAATAACCCATATGGATAAAAAACGACAAATAGCTCTTTTATTTCCCAGGAAATGACACCGATATTAATCAACAACAAAATAATCCCTAAAGCTGACAAAAGAATCGCAACCACAATTTGGTTTATTGAAAGATCGCGCAACCGCTCCCCCTACTTTCTTCCTATCCTAAACTCTTATTCTTTTTTAAAAGTAAAAATCCCTTCTTATCTTCAATTTTAAAAAAACTTGCCCATTCTCTACCCCCACCTCAGGTCACTTTTTTTCTCCGTCTGGAGACTGAAAGAATATTTCCGCATGCCTCTCACAACTTTTCGCAATAAACATATTCTGTATTACTCATATAGGGAATTTGCCTAGTCAGCAGATTAACAGTCACAGAACTAATAACCTCTAGGGGGAAGGTGAAGTTTTTGGTTATAGAGTTAACAGCACTTCATTGGATATATGTTTCATTCATTGTTCTGATCATCGGCTTCATGATCAAGAAAAGGGATACTTCCTTAATCTCCATAGCCGGCATATTCTTGCTCGCTATTGTTGCAACAGGCTCCCTCAGCGGATCCGTCAGCGGCATTTTCAACAGTTTCATCTATGCGATTACCGAACTGCTTCCAACGATTCTGGTAATTTCCATCATTGTGGCGATGAGCAGGACATTGACGGTAACCGGAATTAACGATGCGATGATTTCACCGTTTGCCAGGCTGATTCGTACACCCGCTTTGGCCTACTGGACAATCGGGATTCTGATGATGGTCATTTCCTGGTTTTTCTGGCCATCGCCTGCTGTCGCCTTAATGGGAGCTGTGCTGCTTCCGGTTGCTGTCAGGGTGGGACTGCCCGCTTTAGGAGTGGCAGTAGCGATGAATCTTTTCGGCCATGGCATTGCGCTTTCAGGGGATTTCATTATCCAGGCTGCTCCTAAGCTGACTGCTGACGCAGCCGGAATACCGGTCGGTTCTGTCGTCCAGGCGAGCATCCCGCTTGTAATCGTAATGGGCGCTGTCACTACCATAACTGCTTTCTATCTATTAAAAAGAGATATGAAGAATGGCAAACTTAAAAGCGGGGAAGTTGCCGAAATTACTCCGGTCAAGACTGGTGAGCAAGCACTTTTATCTGACGGTGCGAAAAAGTTCTTTGCCATACTGATTCCGATTCTATTCGCTTTGGATGTTGGAGCAATGTCGATCCTTAATTTGCAGGGCGGGGACGCCACCGCGCTTGTAGGCGGCACCTCGGTTTTCATTCTTATGCTGATATCCCTCGCAGCCCATAAAAGCAAGGGCCTCGAGAAAACAACAAGCTATTTAATTGAAGGTTTTCAGTTCGGCTTCAAGGTCTTTGGACCAGTCATCCCTATTGCTGCTTTCTTCTATCTTGGTGATTCAGGCTTTACCAAAATCATCGGCGAGCATTTGCCTGAAACCTCTCAAGGAATCGTAAATGATCTCGGTGTTGCGCTCGCGTCCGTCGTGCCGCTGAATGCAGAAGTCGGTGCGGTCACTCTGACTGCAGTTGGAGCGATCACAGGCCTTGATGGATCAGGTTTCTCTGGAATTTCACTGGCAGGTTCAGTTGCAACAATTTTTTCAACCGCAATCGGTGCAGGGGCGGCAACCCTTACAGCACTTGGGCAAATCGCAGCCATTTGGGTTGGCGGCGGTACGCTTGTCCCATGGGCCTTGATTCCTGCGGCAGCAATCTGTAATGTTGATCCATTTGAACTGGCGAGAAGGAACCTTGTCCCGGTGACAGTCGGGCTTGTTGTCACCACAATTGTAGCCATGTTCCTGATTTAATGTTGAATCTCTTAAAATACTGGAGCCAAACCGGCTCTGTTTATATATGAAGCTTCCCTTTTCGGAAGCTTCTTTTTGCTGATTAAGAGTTTGTTATTATCATATGATGATATAAATGTTATAATTGTTTAAATTATCAAATTTTTTAAGGAGTTGAATTCTTTGCAGGATCAGCTATTTAGCAAAATTGAGAATCTGTATGCCGAAATGGTAGAAATTCGGCGTTTCTTGCACCAGCATCCAGAATTGTCTTTTCAAGAAGTAAACACGGCGAGTTACATCAAGGCTTATTATGAGAAGCTGGGAGTTGAAGTCCGGGGCAATGTTGGCGGCAATGGGGTTGTTGCAAAAATCCATGGCTCCAAGCCTGGAAAAACGGTGGCACTCAGAGCCGATTTCGACGCACTGCCAATCCAGGATGAAAAGGATGTCCCTTACAAATCCCTTGTCCCTGGTGTGATGCATGCTTGTGGCCACGACGGCCATACTGCCTCGCTGCTTGTGCTGGCAAAGGTTCTTTACGAGGCTCGCGAAAGCCTTCAGGGCACGTATGTCATGATTCATCAGCATGCCGAGGAATATGCTCCAGGCGGTGCAATTTCGATGATAGAGGACGGCTGCCTTGAAGGAGTGGATGTCATCTTCGGCACCCACTTATGGGCAACTGAAGACACAGGCACGATTCAATACCGCATCGGTCCGATCATGGCTGCAGCCGACAGATTTGAAATAGCGATCCAAGGCAAAGGCGGACACGGTGCCCAGCCTCATAAAACAAAGGACGCCATCGTGGCAGGGGCACAGCTAATAACGAATCTGCAGCATATTGTGAGCAGACGTGTGAATCCGGTCGATTCTGCTGTAGTATCAATAGGTTCATTTGTAGCTGATAATGCTTTTAACGTAATTGCAGACAAAGCCAAGCTGGTCGGTACAGTCCGGACATTTAATGAAAACACGAGGGATTTCATTGAATCAGAAATAGAAAAAATCACGAACGGTACATGCCTGGCACTGGATTGTTCCTATGAATATATTTTTGACAGAGGCTATCCGGCCGTCGTAAACCATGCGGCAGAAACAGAGTTCCTCATTGACTGTGCTACACGTGTACCTGAAGTGAAGAAAATCGAGGAAACAGAACCGCAAATGGGCGGCGAAGACTTTGCCTATTACCTGAAGCATGTAAAAGGGAGCTTCTTCTTTACTGGTGCGAAACCAGGTGCAGGAGACCCTTACCCACACCACCACCCTAAATTCGACTTCGATGAAAAAGCCATGGTGATTGCTGCTAAAACCCTTTGCTCAGCGGCCATCCATTATCAGACTAGGGAGAATGCCAGCAAGAAGGAACAAGAAACATTGGCATAATCAGAAAAACGTAAGCGCCTCGTGGGCTAGGCGCTAGAACTGGACAATAACGAAACACACCCCCTGAATTAATAAATAGGGGGTGTGTTTAATATCCTCAGCCTGTATGCGTTCATAGCTGTCTCGCCTAATTGGTCGAGAAGGTTGTAATTGGCATACGCTCCTACTACTGCACCAATTCCAGGCATTAGCTGCAGCATTTTTACAAAATCGATATAATCCCTGTATTCCTGCTGGAACTCCTGCCAATCCAGCTCGAGCAATGCTCCCTTTCTCTCCTCCCATTTCTCAATGATCTCAAGCGTTTCCTGCCTTTTTTCATCACTTGAAAAGGCAAGCTGGAAGACATATAAAATAAAGAGACGTTCTTCGTAGCTGGAAGGATCATACCCATATACGGAGGCAGCATCAAACAGGAACTTCATTTTTATCGAAAGCAGCAGCGGAAAATCTGCCAGCCCCAGCAAAAAGCCTCCAGCTCCTGTGCCAGCTCCCTCGACAGCTGCAGTTTTCCTGTAATTCGCCAGCTTCTCCTGGAGCAGCTTATCCTTTTCCAAAAGCGTCTTTCCTGCCCCCTGCTGTTTTTTCGTTGTCAAATTGGATCCTGCCAGGGTGGCCTTAACCATATTCTTAATGCTCTCCGTCAAAATTGCATGTACTTTTTCGGGTATTAATTGGTTCACCTTCGACTGGGCTTTCTTTGAGGCCCGCGCTAAAAGGCCAGACCGCTTGGTAATCTTCCTTTTCCATTCAAGTATTTCATCATAAACCTTCAGTTCGTATTGCATCACTGTTTTCACCTCTTGGATTAGTATTACGCGTTAATAACCATTAGGTTTCAAAAAAAATCCTTTCCATAAAAGCACGGGGCTAGTATGAAAAGGATTTTATTCTAATCTTTAAGCTTTGTCTTACTGTAGACATAAACAAAGAACAATGTGAAGATGATCCCGGCTCCCAATAAAGCTGTACCAAACAGCAGATCCCCCTTCAGCAGGACAATTCCCGCAAAAACAATGGATTGCAGCAGCAGGATTACCATTAGCAACCCGGAAAAGGATTTTTCCCTCTCTTTATTAGGAACAGGGTAAAGATTGATCCAGAGCTTGTTCTGATGATGATTCCATAACGGAAGGAGCTGAAAACCGGTCAAATAAATGAACAGGACAGCAATCAGGATTTGTCCGGGTCCATATGTCAAGAAATAAAGAGCTGCTCCGCCAATAAGCGTCAGCCTGATGAATAACCCGAAATAATCTCCTGCCCTGGCAAAGGTTCGCAGATAAAGATGGCTAAAGGTTTTATCCTGGCGATAAGGAATGCCGCTGAAAAGCCAATCCAGCCATTTCCGCCTTTTGGTACGGTCCCTGAGCTTCGGGACATCGGTAAAAAGGTTCGCTACACGATAAAAAGCATTCATCCGTTTCTCTTCGTCCTCGATCAGCTGCTCCCACTTTAACCCCTTATTGTCCGTCTGCTTCTGATAATAAACAAAGAGCAGCACCAGCAGGATTGCAGGTATTATAGTAAAAATAAGCTTTGCTCCCGAGAATAGGAAGTACAGCAAAACACCATTGATGAAAAAACGGATAAGGCTGTCCATCATTTTAACGCTTGCTTCTATAAAATACTGGACACGCCAGCGTACCAGCAGATTAATCCATTTTATGAATATGAGGGCAGCCAGCAGCAAGAAAAAGGACTGGAAACTCGCTCCATGGACTTTCACATGCATTGGCATCAGCACAGCCAGAATCAGCAGCAATACATATGACTGCAGGGTAAGGCTAAAGGTAATCGACTTTTTAAAATAATCCTTCAGGCGTGTCTCAAGCGGGAGGAGAAATATTTTATCTGCCTCCGTCAAAAATGTCTGTACTGGACTATAGGCCAGAAAGGCAGCCAGTATCAGCGCCATGATCCAGGCAGCTGGAAAATCCGGCTCAAGCGTCTTGATCCACTCTTGGTAATAAAAAGCTGCAGAACCTGCTAAAAACAGCAGGACAATTACAAGGTGGCCATTGAAAATATATTTTAAATACCTGCCCGTTTCCTTGGTGAAGGAACTGAACCTTTCCTTCCATAAAGTCTGCGGATTAAACATAGTCTTCTTCCTTCGTCAGCTGGATATACAAATCGTCCAGTGTCGCTCCAGGCATCGAGAACTGCTCCCGCAGCTCTTCAAGTGTTCCCATTGCCCTGACTTCACCATTATGGAGAATGACAAACCGATCGCAATATCGTTCAGCAGTGGCAAGGATATGTGTGGACATCAGGATGCCTGCCCCGCTCTCCTTCATTTTGTTCATCAGGTCCAGAAGCGATTGAATGCCCAGTGGATCAAGTCCGACAAAAGGTTCGTCTACAATATATAAAGAGGGCTGCACAAGGAAGGCGCACATGATCATCACTTTTTGCTTCATACCCTTTGAGAAATGGGCAGGAAACCATTTTAGCCTCTTGCTCATGCGGAATTCTTTCAACAAAGCCTCGATTCGCTGCTTGTACTCTTTTTCCTCAAGTCCGTATGCCATTGCAGTCATTCTGAGGTGCTCCTCAAGGGTCAGCTCATCATACAGGATCGGTGTTTCAGGCACGAATGTAAATTGCCGCCTGTATTCTTCCCTGTCTTCGATGAACGTCTTTCCATTGATTTTGATACTCCCTTGATGGGGCTCCATCAGCCCAATAACATGCTTGATTGTCGTGCTTTTGCCGGCACCATTAAGACCGATCAAACCGACGATTTCATTTGGTTTCACAGTAAAGCTGACATTTTTTAAAACCGGATTGCGTGTGTAGCCGCCGGTTACCTGGTTAATTTCCAATAATGACATCGCAAACGCCCTTCCAATACGTATTTCCTTACCGTTATTTTAACAAATCAAAATCATTTAGGAAAACCTGCAAACTTTTTGTGCATATTCTCTTCTGACCGGGGCATCATAATCTTTGAAGGGGCAACAAGCAATAATTCGAAATGAGGTGTCTGTAAAAGACGTATTATTCGATTTATAAAACACACTGATTTCAACGTTCAAACAAGGGGATGGTTGCATTGCGCTACGTAAATGTTAACCCAGCCGTTCAGTAACATCACTCCACATTTTGAAATGAGGTGTGTGTCGCAGATCACTTCTCCGCTTTATAAGTTGTGAAACTCATTAAAGCAGACAGGGGATGGTCCGATTGAACCAGGTATCGTATAACCCATCATTTATCTAAATTCAAATTGAATTTAAAATGAGGTGTTTATCAAAGGTATGCCTGCTGAAAGAACGTAAATGAACAGTAGTCAAGTTCCCCTTCAGGGACAGGATTCCAAGCGGATCCTGTCCTTCTTATTTCTTTATGTTTATTGGGAAAATATGATAAAATACCAGAAAAAGCGGAGTGCTGTATCACTTTGCTAATTTTACATAATGTTTATGATGGAAAGGGTGGATGAAAATGAGCGATTGTATTTTTTGCAAAATCATCAATGGAGATATTCCTTCAGCCAAAGTGTATGAGGATGAAAGTGTGCTGGCGTTCCTTGATATCAGCCAGGTAACAAAGGGGCATACGCTTGTCATCCCTAAAGAGCATAAGGAAAACGTGTTTGAATTAACCGATGAAATTGCAGCAAAGGTCTTCTCTGCCGTTCCAAAAATCGCAAACGCCATTAAAGCCGCTTACGATCCAATTGGCTTGAATGTATTGCAAAACAATGGTGAAGCAGCTGGACAATCTGTCTTCCATTTCCATATGCACCTGATCCCCCGCTACGGAAAAGGCGATGGTTTCGGCGCTGTCTGGAAGACACACCAGGAAGAATATACATCGGATGATTATAAGAAAATCGCTGCTGAAATTAACAGCAAAATCTAACCTCTGCTTATGCAGGGGTTTTTTATTGGTTCTTGCTGGATTCCTACTTGCGAATGGTTCTAATGGGGCCGCTCATGACAATTCAAACTCAATTTTCTCTTGCGGATGGTTCTAATGAGGCTGCTAATGACAATTCAAACTAAATTTTCTCTTGTGAATGGTTCTAATGGGTGCTCATGACCATTCAAACCGGTTTTTCTCTTCCTATTGGTTCTAATGAGTTCTTTCATAACAATTCATCTCCATTTACGAATTGTTATGGCACCTTTTAAAACCGATTTTTTCACATAAACAATGATAAGAATCACCCAAACAATGAACCCAGGCTTTCCTTATTTAATTTTTCTGAAAACAATAGAAAATCTCCTTCTTTTCTGTTAGCATGATAAATAACTTTAACTCTTTAGTGCAGTACCGTATTTTCTAATGGAGGGATTTGTGATGGAACGAGCATTCAACTTTAATGCAGGGCCTGCAGCGCTGCCTGAGAGCGTGCTGGCAAGGGCGCAAAAAGAGATGATGAATTATCAGGGCAGCGGAATGGCAGTTATGGAATTGAGCCACCGCAGTAAAGAATACGAGGAAATAAATGAACGGACTAAAGTTTTGCTGAGCAAGCTTCTGGGAATTCCAGATGATTATGAAATTCTCTTTTTACAAGGCGGAGCAAGTTTGCAATTTTCGATGATTCCGATGAATCTTCTTGAAAACGGCAAGACTGCTGGCTACGCTGTCACAGGCACCTGGTCTGAAAAAGCTCTTGAGGAAGCCAGGAAAATCGGTAATGCCATAGAAGTTGCTTCATCAAAATCAGCAAACTACAAGTCTATCCCAAAGTTGGAAGACATCAAAATCTCAGAAGATGCGGCCTATCTTCACATTACCACCAATAACACAATTTTCGGGACTCAATGGCATTCGATCCCTGAAGATCTTCCGGTCCCGCTGGTCGCCGATATGTCTAGTGATATATTAAGCAGGCCACTTAATATTGCTTCCTACGGGCTGATCTATGCAGGGGCTCAAAAAAACCTTGGCCCTTCCGGGGTCACAGTCGTCATCCTTAAAAAGGAATTACTGAAACGATCCGGGAAAAACCTGCCCTCCATGCTGAATTATCAAGTGCAGGCTGCTTCCAAATCACTGTATAACACACCGCCTACCCTGTCTGTCTATTTCCTGATGCTGGTGCTCGAATGGGTGGATTCCCTGGGTGGGGTGGAAGAGCTTGAAAGGATGAATCAGCAAAAAGCTGCTTTATTGTACGAAGCAATAGACATGAGCAGCGGCTTTTATAAGGGTCATGCTGAAAAAGACAGCAGGTCCAATATGAATGTTACTTTTACTCTGGAAAATGATGACCTAACAGCTTCCTTTCTTCAAGAAGCTGAGGAAGCTGGCTTTATTGGGCTGGCAGGGCACAGATCAGTTGGCGGCTGCCGGGCATCAATTTACAATGCTGTCCCTTTAGAACATGTAGAGAAATTGGCAGAATTCATGGGAAGTTTTAAACGAAGAAATAGCGGATATTAATTCTTTACTGCCGTTAAATATGTGTTATAATTGTACCAAGCTTTTCGCTGCAGGCATTGAGAGCACTGCAGGAGGAGTACTAGTTAGCTAGAATAGCAGAGGAGAGATGAGAAATGAATACGAAGAATCTTGTAGCCTTGTCACTATTAGTGGGAATGGGGGCAGTTCTGCACGCAGTTGTGCCTGGTTTTTTCCTTGGAATGAAGCCAGATATGATGCTGACCATGATGTTCCTGGGAATCATTTTATTCCCTGACAAGAAGAGTGTTTTTTTAGTTAGTGCTGTAACTGGGATTATTTCAGGTTTGACAACGACTTTTCCTGGCGGACTTGTTCCTAATATCATTGATAAACCTGTAACAGCGTTTGTCTTTTTCGGAATCCTGTTGATAATGAAACGTTATCAATCTTCCATTTATGCGGTAGCCGCCCTGACAGCAGTCGGTACGATTGTATCCGGAGCTGTTTTCCTTGGATCGGCTTTATACCTTGTCGGCCTGCCTGGACCTTTCGTTGCATTATTCACAGCGGTCGTCCTTCCTGCAGCAGCATTTAATACCGTATTTATGGCGATTCTTTATCCAGTGGCAACAGCAATTTTCAAGAGAGCCAAACTTGCAGAAGTTAATTAAACATCATTCAGCCCCTGCTCCTACAAGGACAGGGGCTTTACTTTTACCTTTTTATTGCTCACACTTTCAAGGCCGGCTATTGAAACGAATAAAAGATGACCCCTATCACCAGCAAAATCGCTCCCCCGCCGGCAAGTGATCCTGCT
The DNA here is from genome assembly GCF_057785455.1 of Mesobacillus sp. Lineage (NCBI taxonomy): Bacteria > Bacillati > Bacillota > Bacilli > Caryophanales > Bacillaceae > Mesobacillus > Mesobacillus sp. Next base: position 40,735 of record NZ_JBYNSB010000037.1, on the reverse strand, counting down.
CTTTTGCGGAGAAGCGCCTTCGGCGGATACATTCCCGGTTTTTTCAATGCAAGGAGATTATGGACTGCCCCGGCAAAAAAGACAATGCTGATCAGAAAAACAATGCTAGTAAAAATCCCCACTCCCCTCCCCTCCTTCTTGAACACAACTCCTTAGTTATCTTTATGCCTGTTAATTTAAGGCTATGAGGCATAAACGGTTTAATTGCTGCAGATTAGGAAATTAAATAAAGATAGGAAGTAAAAAAGGATTTTATCCCGCTTTACCGAAGATAAACAGAAAGAATGATGAGGTGGTCACGGAATGAAGGCGAAATCTTTATTAATGGGATTTGTGGTTGGCGGAGTTGCGGCAGGCTTAGCTACTCTCTTTACTGCCCCGTATCCAGGTTACCAGACGAGAGGGATCCTTAAAGCAAATAAAAATGAATTCATTGGTTCCATCAAAGACGTTAAGGATGCCGCCATGGAGATGAAGGATTCAGTAGCGTTCGCATCTAAGGAAGGGAAAGCAGTCATCCAGTCGTTTGTTACAGATGTAAAGACAGCGATTTTTGAATGGAAGCTTCATACTGAAGCAAATAAAAAGGAGCTTCAGCAAGATATCAAGGAGTTGGAGGAATCGATTAAGGAGCTCGAAACAGAGCTTGCTTCAGCCAAAGCGAAAGATGAATAAGTGAGCAGTCACGAAAAGAGGCTCACTCCATGAATCCTTCCCATTCAGTTATTTTTTTTGAGCGGGAAGGATTTTCCTTTTTCTTGAAGAAAGATATATTATGCTAATGGCATCTTTCTTATGCCAGTAAACCAGAAATATAAAATCAACCCGACTTTAGATGGAATTTAACAAATTCAAAAAATTTTGTAAATTTATATCTTTATTAATTTTTGTTTTATTGGCATAATGAAAATAGAAACAATAAAGTAGGTGAATTTGAGAATGGGAGATAAAAACTATTCAATGAAAGAAGCAATGATGTTTAGCCAGAGAATAGCCCAATTAAGCAAAGCGCTTTGGAAGTCGGTTGAAAAGGACTGGCAGCAATGGATCAAGCCATTCGATTTAAATATTAATGAGCACCATATCTTATGGATTGCCTATCATTTAAATGGAGCTTCGATTTCCGATGTTGCCAAATTTGGAGTTATGCATGTTTCCACCGCTTTTAACTTTTCCAAAAAGCTGGAGGAACGAGGGTACTTGCAATTTTCCAAAAAGGAAAGTGACAAAAGGAATACATACATCCAGCTCACTGAGCAGGGTGAACGTGTATTGCTTTCGTTGATGGAAAACTATGAACCTGATAAAAATGCAGTGTTTTCCGGTGCCATGCCTTTGAAAGAGCTATATGGGAAGTTCCCTGATATCATCGAAATCATGGCAATCGTCCGTAATATATATGGAGATGACTTTATGGAGATTTTTGAAAAGTCCTTCTCGAATATAGACAATAAATTTACTGACGAAGATGGCACACTAAAGAAGATCGACCCTGCCGAAAAGGAGTATGCTTGATTATCCAATGTACACCATGAACTCCGTTATAAGAGGAAGGAAAAAACCTCAATGAGTTATCCATCCTGATTACTTCCTCTTTCTGCATTTTTTGCTGTCAAGCATTGCTAATATGATCGTAAAGCGGATGAAAAAATGGGTAACACTCCGCTTTTTGTTCTTCCTCTTGATTGCTCAATTAATCACACTCTTCTGACATACCCACTTATGATGGCAGACTTTTTCCTTTTTCATGACTATAAATCTGTCTTTTGGGATTAAATGGCGAATAGGCGCCTGACAAAAAACTATCTTTTTCTAAAATTTTTTGTTATTGTATTTAAGATAAAAAGATTGCTAGGGGAGGGATTCTTCGATGATCTCCATTTTATTCGTGTTTGTACTTTTTGCTGTTTTTATTCTTTTTTATATAAATAAGCTGACCGATTCCCTCTGTATCCAGAAGGAGATTCCAGAAGACAAACATGCTAAAATATTCAGGACGATCAACATCTTGATTACCATCTTGTTAATTTCGTCTTTCATCGAAATCTTGTATGCGTAACTACATAAATAAAGCGGTGAGACAGTCCTCACCGCTTTTTATTATAGATTAAACGACCTGATGCAGCCGTTGTGTATTCTTACCATTTTTGGCCCAGCCGCCCCAAATTGGGCTTACAGCCAAGATGCACCGATGATAATCAAAAGAATGAACAATACAACGACTAATGCAAAGCCGCTGCCAAAACCGCAGTGTCCTCCAGACATAGGGAATCCTCCTTCCTCTTACCTTTTTCTTTTTTTCCCTGGCTTTAGGAATACAGGGGGCCAATCCCCCCGTATTTAATTATTGATTACAGCCAAGCTGCACCCACAATGATTAACAGAATGAATAACACGACAATTAGCGCAAATCCGCTGCCGTACCCTGCACCCATATTAACACCTCCTTCCAAAGTGGCTAACCTATCTTATTCAATCAAGTTCATTTACGCATAGGCAGTTATCCTGCTTTTTCCCAATTTATTGTTCAGCAGAAGGAAGCTCCTACGATAATCAGTAAAATGAACAAGACAACGATTAATGCAAATCCTGAATGGTATTGGCCCATTTTCCATTACCTCCTTTTTTCTCTTCCCTACATACTATGCACAAGAGCGGAGATGGTCTGGATGTTTGCCCATCTTTGCGGACACGGAAAAAACCATGAGATAATTTTTGTAGAAAATTGAAATTATGTTATAGTAGACTTTGTGGATTGAAATTAGCCAACAATATTTACTGTTTAGGAGATGTTCACCATGAAAAAATTGATACTTTCCATTTCGGTTGCTGCCGGAGTGATTGGACTAAGCGCATGCAGCGGAGATAATGATAGCTCTTCAGAAGTAATCGTTGAATCAAAGGCCGGCAATATTACAAAGGAAGAACTTTATGAATCAATGAAGGATAAATACGGAGAACAGGCACTTCAAGAACTTCTTTATCAAAAAGTCCTTTCAAAAAATTACAAGGTAACAGATGCAGAAGTTGATAAAAAAGTAACGGAGCTCAAAGATGAATTAGGTGACAATTTTGAGTTAGTTCTTCAGCAGAACCAGCTTAAGGATGAAAACGAACTTAAGAAAATCCTGAAAGACCAGATGCTAATGGAAAAGGCTGCACTTAAGGATGTAAAGGTTTCTGAGGATGAAGTGAAGAAGCGTTACGAAGAGTACAAGCCTGAAATCAAGGCAAGCCACATTCTTGTAGAAGATGAAAAGACTGCACAGGAAGTCAAAAAGAAGCTTGATACAGGCGCGAAATTTGAAGATTTAGCTAAGGAATATTCAAAAGATCCTGGTTCTGCAGTACAGGGCGGAGACCTAGGTTTCTTTGGACCTGGTAAAATGGTTCCTGAATTCGAAGAAGCTGCTTATGCACTTGAAGTAAATGAAATCAGTGAGCCAGTCAAGTCACAGCACGGTTTCCACATCATCAAGGTAACAGAGAAGAAGAAAAAAGAATCTTATGAAAAAATGAAAGACGAATTGGAGTACGAGCTTAAGCTTGCACAGCTTGATGCTACTAAAATCCAGGAAGTCATGAAGCGTGAATTGAAAGCTGCTGATGTTGAAGTCAAAGACAAAGAACTTAAAGGCGCAGCTGAATTCCCTGAGACACAAACACAACAATAATTAAATCAGCGGTCTTCCGCTGATCAGCAAAAAACACTGGCCCGCATGATCGGGACCAGTGTTTTTTTAGGCTTCTAACGATTTTTGACGTTGTTCTTTTTCCTGCTCAAGCCTCTGCATATAAAGTTCGCCCTCACGTTCAATGGTTTCCAGTTCTTGTTCCCTTTCTTCTTTCCCTGTCTTCACTGCCATGATTGCACTGAATACGATACCTGCTGCGACCGCTATTACCCAAATTGGAATTGACATGATTTCGTAACCCTCCATTTAACTGGTTGTCCAAAATGCGACTTATATTGTATTCATATGAGCGGGATTAAGAAATATGCCAGCTAAAATAAAAATCAGGTCATTTTTTACTTCCATGCTGAGTTTAGCAGCAATTTTTTTTGCTGATGCCCTAATGGATGCGGCTTCTGGAAAATTAGTGTTACTGGTTAGACTAGAATCGTATACAGTTAAATGAGGCTTTACGGTTGTTATAGACGTGAATGTAGATATATCAACGGTTACCGGTGATATATTTGATTCTACTGTAGATATATTCGACGTTACTGGAGATAAACCGCCAGTTACAAGTATTAATCCATTTTTGGCAGGGAAACTGTTTACAAATATCTCCTAACTGAAACCAGATTGCCCCCATATGGTATTAAACTGCTGCCAACTGGAATTAATTCGGCTCCAACTGGCATTAAAATGCCCGCAACTGGCATTAACTTGCGTTCAACTGGCATTAAATCAAGGCTCTTTTCTCAAACTATGTTGCTATTGACTACAAAATAAGATTGAATTACTCAATTTTCTACCCAAACTTATCGCTTATGTTGAGAAAAGAGCTGGCTAACTTAGTACCGAAATACAAAATGGCTTTTATCGCGTTAAAATCGGCTTTTGGATTTTAACAACAATCTTTACGAAAACAGCCTAAATCAAAAATCCTCCAGAATTAAATCCACCACTCCACTATTCCAAAGCATAGAAAAAACAAGCCACCCAAAAAGGATGGCTTGTTGTGTATGTTTACTTATGGAACACCGGCTTGTAGAAAGAACGGTTATCAAGAGCAAAGATCCTTTCAGAGAACTCACCGGGTTTTACCCTCGCAAGCGCACGGTCAAGCATGTTCATCTTTGCGTCAAGATTATCTATATAATGCAGGATTTCTGCTTCCTTGATCATCGGCGGTTTGGGGCTGCCCCATTCTGCTTTTCCATGGTGGCTCAGGACCATATGCTGCAGGATGACGACTTCCTCTCCGCTAATGCCAAGTTCATCTGCTGCCTTGCCAATTTCATTGACCATTATGGATATATGTCCGAGAAGATTGCCTTCAACTGTATAAGCAGTTGAAATTGGGCCGGATAGCTCAATGACCTTGCCCAAATCGTGCAGGATGACTCCCGCATAAAGCAAATCCTTATCCAGGCTTGGGTACAGGGAGGCGATCGACTTCGCCAGGTCCAGCATCGAGACGACATGGTAAGCAAGTCCCGATACAAACTCATGATGGTTTTTGGTCGCTGCCGGGTACTCCATGAATGCCTGGTGATGCTTTTTCAGTAAGTGCCTTGTAATTCTCTGGATATTTGGATTTTTCATATCAAAAATATATTGTGTCAGCTTGCTTGACATTTCATCCTGGCTGACTGGGGCTGTTTCAAGAAAATCAGAAAGTTTAACAGAATCTGTACCTGTGGCAGGCCGGATTTGTCTGATTTTCAATTGATTTCGGCCCCGGTAATTATGGATGTCACCCAATACTTTAACGATATTTTCGGCACCGTAAATAGACTCATCACCTTCAGAAACATCCCAGAGCTTAGCCTCGATCTCCCCGCTCTGGTCCTGGAGAATCAGGGTCAAAAAAGGCTTGCCATTGCTGGCAATTCCTTTGGACGAGTGCTTGATCAGCAAAAATAATTCAACCTGATCCCCTGTCTCATGATTCAATATTCCTTTATTCATAATTAACCGACCTCTCCTCTCTGCAACAGTATATCATACAGAGTTATAGTCTCTAATACTCAAAACCTGCCACTTCTAAACTATATTAGTGCTTTTTTCTTCGAGATTAACTACTTCTTCCTTATTGAAAAACTCAAGAAGATGGCGATGGCATGTAAAGAACAAAATTTGGTTGCTTCCCATTTCCCTGAGCAATTGGATGATCCTTTCAGTTCTCAAATGATCGAAATTAACAAAACTGTCATCAATTATGATCGGGAACGGATAACGGTCGTAATGCACAAATGCAAGGGCAAGCCTGATCGCAGCATAGACTTGCTCTGCAGTCGCCTGGCTCAGCTCATTTGCCTCAAAAAGAACATGATCATTACGTTCAATCCAAAAGCCGCTTTCAGATTGATGAGGAATGATTCGTACATATCTTCCATCAGTCAACACAGACAAAATTTGTTCAGCCTTAGCGAGCATTTTTGGCATCCGTTCTTCTTTGTAGCGATTAATCGTCCTCGAAAGGAGGTCTTTGGCAATCGCATACTTCGCCCACTCCCTCGCATCTTCTTCAAATTCATGCTTCAGCTGCCTGTAACGATGAAGCAGTTCACTGTAAATGCCGCCTTCCTCCAGCATCAGCATACTATGTTTGACACTCGCCAGACGGTCGAATTGTGCGGTCAGCTCCTGCCTTGTCCGCTCTGCCTCCAACTTGTTTTCATTTAGCTTTCCTTCAAGGTCATGCTCTGCAAGAATGCGTTCCCTGTCCTCTGTGCCCAATCCGGAAACCTCCAGCTGAGAACGTATATCCCTTAGTCTTGAGGACCATATATTCATCTGTTCATGATTCCTGGCACGCAAGCGGAAGCCATCCTCATCCTTACATTCAGCCTGGGACAATAATTCTCCCCTTTCTTCAAAGAGTATTTGCTGCTCCTTCAATAGCGCAGCACCTTCCTCTTCTATTTCTTGAAGCTTCAGGGCTATTTCCGCTGATTTTGTTTTAAAATCAATCTCATCTCTAACCTTTTTTTTCAACAGGGCAGCCGCCTCGGCCGGAGGGAAGTTCCTGTGATCGAGAAAGCGTTCCGAAAGGTCGCTAATCCGGCCCACAAGCTCTTCGATCGTTCTGCTTACAGCCAAAAGCTTTTCATGCGCTCTTTTCCGTTCACGGAAGTACTGTTTGAGCTTCTCAATTATTTGATAAGCATCATAAATCCTAATATTGCTTTCTTTCTTAACCAAGCCCAGCTCACCCATCAGGGCTGCCTTCTTTTCTTTCAGCTCGGCCTCTTCCGATTCCCATTGTTCAAATTGTTTTAGTACCTTTTCATATCTTACTTGCTGCTGCTCGATTTGAACCAGCAATTCTCTGAGCTGAAGCTGAGCGTCCTCATCCCTGGAAAGGGTGCTCTTAATAGTAAATAGGCTTCCTTCAGGCTGTTTATCCAGCTTCTCCTTTAATTTGAGTTCTCTCTCCAGAAGGGCGGCCAGGATTTCATCCTTTGAATCAATATTCTTTACAGCAGCTGATTTAAAGTGGATGGCCAGCAGAAAGAAGATACCAATAAAGCCTGCACCCGCCAAAAGCCACTGGCTGTTAGCAACACCGAAAAATACAACGATGAGAAAAATGCTTCCGAGCAGCAGAAGCTGGTAAATATCTCTTTTTCTTTGATTCGATTTCCTGATTTCTTCGTTTTTGATTCTATCCTTGTGTACAAGGATCTGGTCCATCACCTGATTAAGCTCTGATTGAAGCTGCTGCTTATTTTCCAGAACGGAAAGTTCTTCAGATAATTGATTCCGCCGTTCCTGAGGAAGTATCCCTTTCCTTGTTTCTGCAGCTTTTGCCTCCAGCCCAGCAAGTGCAGATTTTTCTTCATCGAAGCTATCCTCAAGCTCCTGCCTTTTTTCGTTCAAGCGCTGCTCCCGATGCTGAAGGTTCTCAGCTTCTTCCTTCATAAACACACTTGTGTCCAATTTTTGGACTGAGAGCTCGTCAAAGTCCGCATGCAGCTGATCATTCAGCTGGCTGATTTCCTCCGTCAGCTCCTCAACTTTCAGTTCTAAAAGCCTTTGTTCCTGTTTCAGCTGGTCAAATAAAGGAAGTTTGCCTATTAGGGAGTCTATTTCTGTTTCTTTCTCCAGCAGATGTTCATCAGGCTTTGTCTGCTCAGCTTCCTTTGTTAGAGACATTCTTTTGTCCTGCAGCCAGGAAAGCCGTGCCTGGATGGGTTTAAGCTGCTCTCCAATTTTTTCGTAGCGGTGCATGCCATCCTCTGGGAAGGCTGATTCGCCTAATCCATCCAGTTTTTTTATGATGGAAGCTTCTTCGATTACCAGCTGTTCATTCCGGATGAATTCCTTCAGCCTTGCACCTTCCTGATCCAGCTGGCTGATGTTTGCCTTAAGCTGTACAATGTTTTCTTCGATAGATTCTTTTTCATGCAAAAGCTCTGTATACCGTTCATTCTGTTCTTCTGCATTTCTGAGTGATGTGTGGACTTCCTTCAATTCCTTTAGCTTTTCATTCAGTATCGGCTTTTTTCCGCTCGGTTTAAAACGAAGCTCCATTTCCTTTACCAGGGCTGTTTCAGCAGTAAAAAGCTTGTCTGTCCCCAATGTGCCTGCCGAGAATAAATACCTTCCCAGCTCCTCACCTTTCATCGACTGGATGTTTTGCAGCCCATGGACATTAAATGAAAATATTGCCTGGTAAATGCCTTTGTCCATGCCTTGAAGGAGCTCTTTCAGCAATTCTTCCCCGCCGATTTTCCCCTCATCCATCGATACGGTCACATCACCTGCCGATTTTCCTTTTACTCTTTCTATTACCGCTGTGCCTCTTCCGGGAAAAAACGCCTTTATTTTCCCGCCATATTTGGAATGGTTCTTAGGTTCATAGCGGAGCTCGGAGCTTTGTTTGGCAGGGAAGCCGAAAAGGATGCTGTGAATAAATGACATAATCGTAGACTTTCCAGCTTCATTTTCACCGTAGAAGACTTGAAGCTGATTGATCGAGGTAATCTGAAAGTTTTCCAGCTTTCCGTATCCATAAATATGTAATTCAACTATATTCATATCGCCACCCCCTTCCTTAGCTTTTTAGCAGCAGTTGCAGAAGTATTTTTTCTGCATCCCGTACAAGCTGCTCCTTGTCATTCTCATCCAGATTAGTTAGATGCCTTCTTGCCTGGCTATGAAGGAAGAGCGGCTCGATGGCCTCATTCAGCTCATCATATTGCTCAACCGCATCAAAAAGCTCCTCGTAAAAGTCGCTCTTCCTGATCAGCTCGGCCCGATTGACAGCCATAGTTTCTTTATAATCCAGCCTGTAAGTCCAGACAAACGAATCCTGCTCCTTTTCTCCCTCCTGAAGGAGTTCCAGAAGCTCGCCATTATCCACTTTTTCCTTCACTTCCATCAAGCCTGAGTCCAGATTTTCAATTCGTATGCCAAGAAGAATCCCCTTGCCTTCCCTTCTTTTTTCATCCAACGCCCTGAGGGTTAGATGGTATACATCATGAAAGCTCGCCGCCTGCGATCCATCAATCGTGATTCCTTCCCAGATGACATCGGCTGTTTCAATATAAGCAATTTCAGACCTTCTGTCTGTAAGAGTGACAATGTATGCTCCTTTGCTCCCCTGCTCTTTTCGATTTCGGCCCTGCGGATTTCCGGGGTATACAATATGAGGCTGTTCCGCAAGGACTGCTCTTTTGTGGATATGTCCTAAAGCCCAATAATCAAAGCCCTTATCCAACAAATCAGACAGCCTGAAAGGAGCGTATCTGCCGTGTTCACTAGAACCCTCATGATGGCCATGGAGCAGTCCGATATGAAAATCAGCTCCGGGAATTTTTTCATAACGATCGATCCATCTTTCCATCACATGCCGCTCTGGATAACTGAAGCCATAGAGATGAACCAGGGTCCCATCCTGTTTCCTGAACTCGGCCTTTTCAAGCTCATCTTTAAAAAAGAAAACATTTTCGGGAAATTCCATTGAAATCGATTTGCCGCCAAGATGGTCATGGTTCCCGTGAATGGCATACACCTTGATCCCTTTTTGCGCCAGCCTGTCCATTTCATTTCTCAGGATTGCCTGGGCCCGTATGCTTCGATCTTCGCCGTCATACAAGTCACCGGCAATCACAACGAAATCTACTCCATGGCTGATAGCTGAGTCCGTCAAATTTTTTAATGCCTTAAAAGTGCTTTCCTGAAGCCGATGGAAAATTGGTTTCGGCAAGTGCCTCAATCCAACCATTGGACTATCAAGATGAAGATCGGCCATATGTAAAAACTTCACCTGTTTCATGTCATATTCCTTTCCAGCCTAATAATTTGTAAATCATTCTTCCATCTATTTTATCATTCATGAAATGCGAATGCACGTTCTTATTATTGTCAAAAAAAATCTGTTTCAGACTGCAAACAAAAAGCTGCAGGATTTATGGTCCCCTGCAGCAAGCATTTATTTTTCACCCTAAATAATGAGTTTGCAAGGCTTCCTCTTGTAGAGCATCTTTGTTCAATTGGACCCTGTACCCCTTTGCTTCCGGCCTCGAACTAACTGCCTGATAGAGCTCTTCGTTAATGAAATGCAAAGCTGCACCGTCATCCGCTGCATAGCCGCCCGGGAGTATTTGAGAGGATACAAGCCTTTGGAATACGGGCCTTCGTTCAGCCTCGCCGTCGTAATGAGGACAGTTGCTGCCTTTTAAGAAGCCTAAACTATTTAATGGCTTCAGTTCACCTCCAAAAGAATCGGAAACACCAGCCTCGAACCAGCAGATGGAACCTGCACTGATTCCCGCCATGATCCTGCCTTGCTGCCAGGCCCTTTTCAGGATCCCATCCAGCCCCCATTCCTTCCAAAGGGCAAGCAGATTCTTTGTATTTCCTCCCCCAACATAAATAATATCCTTATCAAATACATAGTCTTCCAGGTCACTTGAGGGCGGTGCGAAGAGCGATAAATGGGAAGGAGTGCATTTATGTCCATTAAAGGACTTGTAAAACCTCGAAATATAATCCTCTGAATCTCCGCTTGCAGTCGGAATAAAACATACTTTCGGATTTTGCTTCTTCGATTGTTCCAAAATATATAAATCTAGCAGTGGATTCTCTGGCTCCATTGAAAACCCGCCTCCGCCAAGGGCAATAATCTGGCGCATCATGTTCTCACTCCTTTTGGTTTATAACATGTAGATTCATCATTGTTATATCCTGTACCTGCTTGGGTGCAAATTTCTTTAACAGCACGAGCTTTAAATCCTTCATTCATGCAAAATCTGCCTGTTTAATAGTTTCCTGGTTTCTTCGGTATAAACAACCTTAATTGTTTTGCATATTTAAAAAAATTATGCAAAAATAATAGTAATCATCTGAATTTTTTTACAAAGGGGTATTTGTTATGGAAACGTACAAGCTGACAGCCTTTGAACCAAATGGAGAAAAATTGATTGACGAAGCGTTCCAGGCAGGAAACGATGACGAAGCAAAGGAAATCGGCGCAAGGATGCTTGAAGAGAAAAACCTGAGTGACAAGACTCATCGCTGTACATCCCCAAGAGGGAAATTGATCTTGTTCCATCCTTAAAAGCTACAAGAAAAAGCAAAGAGGCCAACTCTTTGCTTTTTCTTATTACTGCAGGAGCCTGTATTTATTTTCCCCTGAATACCGGTTTCCTTTTTTCCAGAAAGGCCTTTATCCCTTCTTGATGATCCTCGGTTTGGCGCATTTTATATTGACCGTACTTTTCAAGTTCAAGAATTTTCAATAGAGCCGGCCTGTTTCTCTCGGCAAGAATCTTTTTCGTTCTGATCATGGCTTGAATCGGTTTGCCCAGCCATTCCTGTACCTTCGCATCTACTGCACCGCGAAAGTCCCCTTCAGGTACTTCATCTATCAATCTCAGACTTAGAGCCTCATCAGCGGAAAGCGTCTTTCCTTCCCAGATGACCTGTTTCGCCTTCGTTTCTCCGAGACGGCCCTCCATAAAAAAGTGGCCTCCGCCATCAGGAATCAATCCGATGCCAATGAAATTCATGGCAATCTTGCTTGAAGGTTCAGCTATTATGTAATCTGTTGCTAGTGCAAGGCTGAAACCAAGGCCTGCAGCAGCTCCTGTGACTGCACTGATTGTCACTTTCGGCATGCTGTAAAGAGTAACAATCATCTCATGAATATAGTCCATCACATGGTAGAAATCGTTTTCATTTGTGTTCGAAAGCATTGTCTTAATATCCCCGCCGGCTGAAAAGGCGCGGCCTGCCCCTCTTAAAACCACAAGATCAACGTCATCCGAATTGCAAATTTCCTTCAAACTAGCAGTAACCCCTTTGATCATTTCAACATCAAGCGCATTCAATGCCTCTGGCCTGTTAAGCTCCAGGACAGCGACCCGGCCATCAATTGACAGCCTGACAGTTTCTGTTGAAGACTCAATCGTCATTTGCATCCCCTCCTTATTGTATTGCTACCTTCATTATATATGGGTAAAGCTATATTTAAAAACTTTTTTCTAACTATTTTGATTTTTTCGTTTTACTTTTATTATTGGGGGGAGCCGTGCTTTTTACGGAATGGCTTTGTTAAACAAGGTTGTTGATTTCCGTTCCAGGCGCTTCGCTTTCCGCGGGGCTGGCGCTGAGCCTCCTCGTCGCTTTGCTCCTGCGGGGTCTCATCTGTCCAGCTTCGCCCGCAGGACTTTGAATAGGCTTCTTCGAGTTTGCCCACGCACGATGGAAATGCGTTAGCATTTTCGGAGGAGTCTTCGCGCCTTCCACTACAATCAACAGGTTTATAACAAAGTTGGGTTTGGAAAAATCCTTCATAAAAAGTCATGCATCTGTTTTTTTAGACCGAAAAAAAAAGCCCCCGACACAATATCGGGAGCAAATGATAGTATTTACAACACTGCTTTGTTGAACAAAGAGTCAAGGATTTCAATTTTTTTGTCTGCATATTCTTCAAAGCTATCGTTATACGATTTTGGATCCTTAGGATTGGAGAATTGGGTGATTACCCCAGTCTGCGGATCGATGAACTTGCTGGATGCGCCGCAGCCAAGGCCGATGATGGTCTGCTGCTCTTCCATGATGATGATATTGTACAGGCTTTCCTGTTCAGGCAGGGCATAGCCGACATTTTCAAGGTTGCCAAGGATATTCTTCTGGCGGTATAGATAGTAAGGCGCGTAATTGTGCTCTTTTGTCCAGGATTCAGCCATTCCCATCATCTTTTCAATTTCACTGCGGTCTGCTACTTTATACTTCTCTTTATTTTTCGTCATTTCGGATGCGCGCTTGAACGACAGTGTGTGGACCGTCAAGGATTCCGGCATCAGCTTTTCCGATTCAGCCAGTGTATGAGCAAATTCCTTCGTTCCTTCACCTGGGAGGCCGATGATCAGGTCCATGTTGATATTATTCATTCCCATCTCGCGGGCTAGGTGGAATTTGTCAATCGTCTCTTCCACTGTATGATGGCGCCCGATTGCCTTCAGTGTTTCCTGGATATATGACTGTGGATTAATGCTGATCCGGTCGATATTCCACTTTTTAAGAACTTCAAGCTTTTCCGGGGTAATCGTGTCCGGACGCCCCGCTTCCACAGTCACTTCCCTAATATTCTCGACATCCGGGAAGGAAGCCTGGACCTCTTCATACAGCATATCCATTTCTTCTGCCGTAATGGAAGTTGGGGTGCCGCCACCATAATAAACAGTCGTAATTTTGATGTCATTTTTCTTCAGCCAGTCACCGATTTTGCGAATTTCATAATGCAGGCCGCCTAAGAATGAATCAACCGATCCTTGCCTGCCATTTATTGCATAGGCCGGGAATGTACAATAAGCGCACTTTGTCGGGCAAAATGGAATTCCGATATAAATGCTGACCCCATTCTTTAAATCATACAAGTCCGGCAGCACGGACAGCTGGCGGTCGACAATCTCCTGCATAAGATCGATTTTTTCAGCAGTGATCAAGTATTCCTCTTTCAGCTGGCTATGGGCTGCCACTTTTGAAGTTCCTTCGCGGAGCTTCTTGTGTAGAAGCTTTGTCGGTCTCACTCCGGTAAGGATTCCCCACTTTTGCACCATTCCGGTCCATTCCTGGAGTACGGTCAGGTAAGCGCGCGATACCACATTTTTCAGCAGCTTGAACACTTCCTTCTCGCTAAGTCCTGCAGGGATTTCTTTCACCGTTTCAGCTGAAAACTCTTTCCCCTCGTTTGTTGTTAAAGACGCTTTAACATTGAAAAAACTTCCTGATTCAACCACAAAACAGATCACTGCATCTGCCTGTGCCGCTTCTCCGCCAATAACAACATCCGATTCCTCAAAGAATAAATTGGCGATGAGCTCCAGCGGGCGCTGGAACCTTTCGTCATCAATGCCTTTTATATGAAGTTTCATGAATTATCACCTTCTCATTTAAACATGCTTTACTTAGTGTAATAGAAGGTCGATTAAAAGGTCAAGACAGTGCAAAAGCTACCAGTTATTCTTCTCAGGTGCAAAAACGAAAAAGCATGCTAGGTAAAACCCGGCATGCTTCCAATCTTACATTTTAATATTCATCTTGCGCAGGAATTCGATTGGCTGCTGCTTGCGGAAGTGTTCCTTCACCATATAGCTGACTCCATGCTGGTTATTGGAGCGGGTGACCCAGTCTGCCGCCTTTTTCAACTCGACAGGCGCATTGCCCATTGCGACCCCAAGGCCGCATGCTTCAATCATTTCCATGTCATCCTCACTATCGCCAATTGCGACCATTTCCTTCAGCGGGATTCCCAGATGTTCTCCAAGCTGGATAAGCCCGCTTAGCTTTGAGACCCCTTCCGGCATTACATCGAGCCTGTAATCGTTCAGCTTCGATAGGGACACTTCGGAGAACATGCCCTTGATTGCCTGCTGGGCATCCGCCAGGTCCTCTTCATATTCAAAGTAAACTTCTATTTTTGGAGGTGCGATCGGGTCGGTCACCAATGCTTCACTGATGGAATCCGTAAATTGCTGTGAGTAAAAAATCGGATCACCCGAGGTGAACACAGTTTTGGCGAGCAGGTTATGGTTTAGCTTGTATTTGTTAGCCAGCGAGAATTTTTCATGGACGATGCGGATCTGGCAAGGAAAGCTTTCAAGGAACCGGACTAGCTGAAAGGTGACGTCCTCTGGAATCCGCTTTTCCAGCAGCGGTTCACTGCGGAGATCACTATTGATATACGATCCCAAATGTGTGACTAGAAGAGAATTTATTTTCAGCGCTTTAGCAACCTTTTTGGCAGATGGAAAACTCCTGGAAGTTACTAGAGTTACATATACCCCTTTTTGCTGAACATACTCGATTGCGTCTCTTGTTGTTTTATGAAGCCTGCCGTTTGATTGGAGTATCGTTCCATCTACATTTAGCGCGAGAAGACGGTATAACATGTTTATGCCCCCATTTCTTCGGTGTTTTTGTCCTTATTTAACTTGTATGATAGAAACCGGAAGAATAGAACAGGGGCAAGCTTTACCATGTCCAAAATAAAAAATCCCGGCAAAAATGCCGGGATTAAAAATTATTGTTGATTTGGATTGCCATAAAGATCTTCTAAAGGCTTCATGATGATTTGATTAAGCTCAGCAATCACCATGCTCATCCTTTGCTCCGCTTCCATCAAGCGCGAAATCGTAGGATGCTGCTGGACTAGTGCAACAGTTTTTTGAGCCTGTTCCACTTCCTCCTGGGTAATTTGCTGGCCCATCATCTGCTTTTCCTGCAGCTGCATCTGGATATTGCGGAAGTTCTCAAACATTCTTTTTGCAGATTCATCACTGTTTACTTCATCATAAAGTTTTTTTAGGTTTGTGTATTCATCACTGTTCCTGATCGCTTTTTCAAGTTCATAGGCTGGATCATAAAGATTGGTTGCCATTTAAATCACTCCTTCTACGTTAAACGCTCCACTACACTATAACAAACTATGCACCCAAATGCGAATCGTTCGAATGGGGCAGCTCCGCTCTGCAGGATTCAATATCACCAATATCTACTCCTATTCATAATATGCACTATGTGTGTTTGCCTATTTTAAAAGGAGGCTGTTTTTCACCTCAATGTACCGATAGAAAAAGAGCCTCATAGAAAATGAGGAGAATTTATGAAGCCAGCAAAATCGCACGGCCCCACATGCAGCCCTGTCATTGCTTTGCTGACTGAGATAAAAGAAGACAACGGACCAGATTTCGGCAAAGTCCATTCCTTCTGTGAAGAGCTCCATCAGGGGATTTCTGAGCTTGGCGGAACCTTCTATGTTTTTTCCTTAAGCGGCTTTTCTGAAGAAGGTG
The DNA here is from genome assembly GCF_057785455.1 of Mesobacillus sp. Taxonomy (NCBI): domain Bacteria; kingdom Bacillati; phylum Bacillota; class Bacilli; order Caryophanales; family Bacillaceae; genus Mesobacillus; species Mesobacillus sp. The sequence continues at coordinate 24,756 of NZ_JBYNSB010000037.1, read as the reverse complement.
TTGAGGGCTATTACTTTGATGAAGAGGAATGGAAAAAAGCATCCCTGCCTCACCCAAATGTAGTCTACAATCGGATTTCCTTGAGGAGGACCGAATTCAGCAAGGGTTTTAAGGGATTTTTAAATAAATTGGATTGTTTAGGAATAAAAATATTTAATCACCGCTTTCTATCCAAATGGGAAATCCATGAATTTTTAATGAAGGAAGAGCATTTACACCCCTATATACCTGAAACAGAACTCTTTTCTGAACAATCGCTTGTGAAAATGCTCGATAATCATGAGGAGCTTTATATTAAGCCGGTGCACGGCAGCCAGGGAAGGCATATTGTCAGGCTGGTCCGGTCTGTAGAGCATTTGCATGTGTCCTATTCATCCGGGCCGGCTAAAGATGTTCCTTCTTTCAAAAGCATCCATGAACTGACACGTTATCTGTCTCCGCTAATCGCAAAAAAGCACCATATTATCCAGCAGGGAATTCAGCTGTCAGAGCTGAATGGAAGGAAACTGGACTTCCGTGTGCTTTGCCATAAAAATGACCAGGATTTTTGGAAGGTGACCTCGATTGTAGCCAGGGTTTCAGCAGAGCAGTACTTCGTTTCGAATATTGCCCGCGGCGGAGAAATCATGAAGCCGGGTTACATCCTTTCGATGATTTTTGGCAAGGAGCAAGCCAGGCAGCAGCTGGCGTTAATGAAGGAATTGGCACTTGAGACAGCAGAGGCGATCAGCCAGCATGCCGAAGGACTCACGGCCGAACTTGGGATAGACATCGGCATCGACATTAAAGGAAATCTATGGCTGATTGAAGCAAATTCCAAGCCTTCAAAAAACTTTGAAGAACGTGGCGCAAAAATACGTCCTTCGACGAAAGCAATCATTGAACATTGTTATGGCCTGTCCACGCTGTAATGCAAAAGGAGAAATGCAAATATGATTTCATTTGGAATGATGTCACTGAATTATTTGGCTGAGGATTCATATTTTACAGGGATAGCCCGGCATGCAGATCCTGTGGAAGTCACCTGCTTCAGGTTCTCGCCGGCAAAAATCCATCCAATCACCCAGCTGGTCACGGGAGAGAGATTTGACCATGGACTTGATCGCTGGGTTAAAGATGAATTTCCACTGCCTGAATTTTTATATGATCGGTGTTTTTACGGTGATGACCTTGTTTCCAAACAGTCGATGAGTATCGTTAAATGGCTGAAAAACAGGCCGGACGTTACCTTCATTGGGAGCGGGCTCCCAAATAAATGGGCCATTTACGAAGCATTGGCGGCTTCCAGCCTTTCCCCCTATATTCCAAAAACGCTTCAGGCTGCATCGGGAAAGCTGGTCATGAACGAATTGCGCAAAATGGGTAAATCCATTCTCAAGCCAGCATTCGGAGCAGGAGGAGCAGGAATTTTCAGTCTCGAACACGCTGGACCGGAAATTGTTCTTTCCGCTGATTCCGGGGCCGCCATGAACAGAAAAGCCTTTTCCTCGAAAAAGGAAGCCGAAGACTGGCTGGACCAGCTTTGCAAGAAAAAAGCATACTTGCTTCAGCCATACCTGCAGCTGACAGATGCTGATGAGCGTCCCTTTGATATCCGTGTCCTCCTGCAAAAGGATCTGACAGGAGCCTGGAAAATCCGGGGCAAAGGCATCCGCCGCGGGAAGGCTGGCGGGATCCTGTCAAACTTAACAGCAGGCGGGGAAATCCTTTCATATGAGGAATATGCAGATGGCCTAAACGATAAAACAAGGAAATTCCTGCACCATGAGCTCGAGGAAATTTTATCAAAACTCCCAGTCCTTTTGGAGGATTCGTTTCCTAAGCTGTTTGAGCTTGGTGTCGATATAGGTGTTGCCCGCGATCAGTCCCTTTGGGTGCTTGATACTAACTCCAAGCCAGGGAGAAAGGTTATAACCCGCACGGATCCTGAATTAAAGGAAATCCTTTATCGGGCACCAGTGGAATATGCACTTTATCTTCATAAAAATATGTCAGAAAGAGAGGAACTGCATTCATGAGAAAACGATACCCCATCGAAATCATCCATCATTCCAAGCAGATTGTCTTAATCCCTGAAGACCTTCCCAATGGAAAAAACATCAATAAAATAGCATTTGGGAACAAGGTCCTCGATGTTACGTGCGCTCCCCACCCAAGAGGCAGGGATGTAATTGTCTTGAGCAATGATGTTCAAAATGAATTATCGATGCCGGACCTGGCCATTCCTCTCCATGCTTTTATTGACCAGCAAACATTGTTCATCGGGCCATTAATCGGAATTTTGACATCAGGTTTTACATCCTATCCGCTAAGGCCAATTGGAGACCGCTCGATGTTTTTTTCAAAACTGTTATCGGTAAATAAATTGGTCGGGGCCCTTCCATTTGTCTTTGGCGAAGAACATATCGACTGGGATCAAGGCCTGATCAATGGATACTTTTTCGTTGATGATGGCTGGAAGAGAATGAAAGTTCCATTCCCTAACGTTGTGTATGATCGTCTCCCGAATCGCAGGACGGAAAGGAAATCTGAACTGCGGAGCCTGAAGGCAAGAATGCAGACAGATTATTTGATCCCCTGGTATAACCCGGGGTTTTTCAGCAAGCTTGATGTCTTTGAACGGCTGCAGCAGGATGACCGCGCATCCGAATATCTGCCTGAAACCCACCAATTTTCCTCTTTTTCGGTCATTGAGCGGATGCTCTCAAGCTATGGCAATGTGTATGTCAAGCCAGCAAACGGCAGTCTTGGTATCGGGATTCACCAAATTCTCTTTGATAAGCATACCGGTGATTATTATTGCCGTTACCGTGATCAAGAAGGCACCAATAAGCTGACCAAGTTCGACAGCCTGGAAAAACTGATGAGGAAGGTTTTCCATAAACGGAACCTGGCACATATGATCGTCCAGCAGGGCATAAGCCTGATTAGATCAGATAAACGACTGATCGATTTCCGGGTACACACGAATAAAGATGAATACGGCGAGTGGCAGGTGGCAGCCATCGCAGCAAAAATTGCCGGACAGGGAAGCGTGACTACGCATGTAAATAATGGCGGTGTAGTAAAATCACTTGATGAAATTTTCGACAACAAAGAGGAACGGTTGCTGTACGAAGAAAAGCTTTCCGAAGCCGCTCTCCTGCTCAGTTCGATTTTAGAAAAAAACATGGAGGGTATCATCGGGGAAATCGGTTTTGACCTTGGTATAGATAAAGCCGGGAAGGTATGGCTGTTCGAGGCAAATTCCAAGCCGGGACGGTCAATTTTCAAACATCCTAAGCTGAAGAACTTCGATTTGCTTACTCGAAAGCTATCGCTTTCGTTTGGCATTTTCCTGGCGGAAAAAGCGATTACTGCACCTGAGGATATTTTCAAATGATCCTCCGCTACGATTCTGTTTCGAAAGTATGGACACATGAGGCCAGAGCTGAAGACAATATCAGCTTTGGCTTTAATAACATCAGCCTTTCCGCTGCCTCCCCCACCGCTTCTCTTCCGGAAAACTGCCACCGTTTTCCGCTGTGCAATAAAAACGGCCATGCTGGCCCCATTATTGGCATCATGACCTCGATGAGCAAGCAGCTTTCATTAACAGGAAACGGTCCGCTTTTTAGGTCATTGCAGACAGAAGTCTTAAAGCGAAATGGCTTGATTGTCATTTTCCCGCCAGAAACACTCCTGAAGGATTCAATTACTGGCGTAACCTTCCTGCCTGACGAGAAGAGGTGGATCCAGATCAAAACGCCGCTTCCTCACCTTGTATTCAATCGTGTTCCTTTCCGCAAGGCTGAGCAGCTTCCGGCGTTCAAAGATGCTGCTGATTACCTGGCCGCGCTGGGGATTCCATTTTTCAACCCATCCTTCATTAATAAAAATCAATTATATTCCTTATTTTCCCGGCACCCCATACTGAGGGAGCTGATGCCGGAAAGCATTAAAGTAAAATCAATGATTCAGCTTGCCGCGTTCCTTGAGAGCCATCGGGGAATTTATCTTAAACCCGCTTCTTCTTCGAAGGGAATTGGCATATTCCGCCTGAGGGAGAGCAATGGCAAAATCGAATATCTCAGCCATTCACATTATCACCTTTATCCTGGCATGAAGGATTTCTGGAAGGTAAAGGCCCGCCAGCTGCTTAAGCATGAATATATTGCCCAGAAAGAGATCAGGGCCGCCGCGGCTGACGGCAAGAGATTTGATTTCAGGGTCCATGCCCACGATGGTCCTGATGGTTATGAAGTGACCGGAATCGGCATACGCCAGTCCCAGAAGCAGGATTTGACCACCCACCTGCCTAATGGAGGAATCATGCTGCCATACGTGAAATTCAGGAACGACAGGCATGACCGTTTCTTTGCCGAAACCGTTAAGGAAATCGGTGACCTGCTGTCAAAGGAGCTTGGATATTTTGGCGAATTCTCACTAGATGCCGGCATTTCCGAAAGCGGAGAATACGTCATATACGAAGTAAATTCAAAGCCAATGAGCTTCGACGAGCCCCAAATAGAAGAAAAGCGCATCACCGCCCTCGCCGACCTCTTCTTCCGAAAATCAGGATTTTAACACATTAACGCATCGGGGGTCTGACCCCCACCGCTTCACCGCATCACCGCGCCGGGGGTCAGACCCCCGGCGCGGTGATGCGGCAGTGCGGTCTATCATGCTGTCTAGCTGGTGGTATATAATAGAGATAAACAGAATATTTAACAGGGGGATTTTCTTTTGATTACTCATTTCCAGTACAAGCCTTTGTTCGAAAATAGGGATATGCCAGGGTGGCATATATCGTTCTACCATCAGAAGCAGAAATTTACTGCGATTTACCATCAGAATGGTTCGATTGAATGGACTTCGATTCAGCCAGCGGAGGACATAGAGGAGAACATTAAAGCCCAGATTCACGAGCTCATGCTTTTTCATGTGTATGATAAATAACATGTTTTGTTAATGTATTTTTTCTTACCCTATCCGGAATTCTAAGCGTAAAGCCTTGGAAGGAGGATTTTCATGAAGGACAAACGTGATCATGATAAGCAATTCGCCGAGGACCTTCAAAACAAAGGCCGGGATAAGGCATATGTTGATGTGGACCGGATGATTAATGAAGGCATGGCAGGCGGTCATGTATTCAGGCTTGATAGTACGCCGAATATCGAGGAAAGCCGGGACCTGTATCCTGAAGATCCACCGAATGAATAAAGGATAATAAACCGATAGCAAGTACAAAAAAAAGACACCGCATCCTTCAGGATGCCGGTGTCTTATCTGCTTTTAACGATCATGTTTACTGCTTCTTTTATCGCTTCATCAGCATTTTTGCCTTCATTGGCTGCCTCTGTAATGCAGGATTCAAGATTCTTCGCTACGATAAAACCTATTGCACGGTCTACTGCCGAGCGTACAGCTGATAGCTGAGTAACAACGTCCTTGCAATGGTTTTCTTCTTCCATCATCCGGATCACACCGCGAACCTGGCCTTCCAATCGTTTTAAACGATTTTTCATTTCTGCTGTGTATTCCATAAATGAACACCTCTTCCTCTTACGGTACCCCGTATTGTATCTATTATACCAGCATATTTCCCTTTTTTCTACCACCGGCAAACTATCGCCATTTAACATTTAAAAGCTTCACCTGTTATAATAAAAGAAATGTCAGCTTTTATCAATTTAAATCTGAGGATACTTATATGATTAATAAAATACTATCCCATTTCCCTAATTCTGTCACGCAGGATTATTATCCAAATGAATCAGCATCTGCCTATTATTGGTTTAAAGAAAATGAAGAGGACAGATTGTGGATCGGCATTCCCAGAAACGAGCTTGCCGACAGCCAGCTGGAGCTCTTAAAGGTCCTTTTCCATTCCTTTGAAGATGGAGAACTCTCCAGGACAACTGGTGCTGCCCTTTCCTGGCATGATTTCCTCTTCAAAAATGGCAGCATTCCTTTAGGATACAGTGACTCTGTTCGATTAATCCAGTTCCAAATTCATGCAAAAGGCACCGATCTTGAAGAAATCTCAGAGGCAATCCATGGATTCTTCCCTGACCATACCATTGTTTGGCAGAATTCTGCATATGGGCTGCTGGTTGAAGAGAAAAAAGAGGTTCTGCAGAATGCGGAGGAATTGGAATCAATCTCCTCTACCTTTGAAAGTGATTTCTTTGTAAAACTATCCTTCTATATCGGAAAATTTCAAAGCCTGACAACCAGGCTCCCTGAGTTCTTTCAATGGGAAAAAAATATATTCATGCAGTCATTCAATCTCTCTACAAAGAATAACGTCTATACCTTTGAGAAAACCTTCCCTTTTTTGCTGGCTTCTAATATGCCGGACTGCTTAAAAGGGGTTTTGGAGGCATCGGTGCTCGAGGCGTTTTCAGAAGATAAGGAATTGATGTCGACAATAAAAGTTTTCCTCGAAAGCAATTCAAATGCTTCTATGGCTGCAAAAAAACTGTATGTACACAGAAATACACTGCAGTATCGCATGGATAAATTCATGGAAAAGACAGGGGTCCAGTTAAAAGATTTCGATACAGCCGTAATGGTCTATTTAGCCTGCTTGTATGAAGAGATGCGCTAGGTTTTGAACAAGTTGCATAAAAGGGCTTACATTATTTTGTGCACCCTGCCGATGTTTTACAGCAGGCTATCCGCTAAACTGTAAATGTAGACAAACATACAGGGAGGCTTTCATAATGGCCGAGTTAAAATTAGACAATATTTATAAAATTTATGATAACAAAGTTACTGCTGTAGAAGATTTCAACCTTCATATCCAGGATAAAGAATTCATCGTTTTCGTCGGTCCTTCAGGCTGCGGTAAATCTACGACTCTTCGTATGATCGCAGGACTTGAAGAAATTTCAAAAGGCGACTTTTACATCGATGGTAAGCGCGTGAACGATGTCCCTCCAAAAGACCGTGACATCGCGATGGTCTTCCAGAACTATGCGTTATACCCGCATATGACTGTATATGATAACATGGCATTCGGCTTGAAGCTTCGCAAATTCGCTAAGGATGAAATTGACCGCCGCGTTAAAGAAGCTGCGAAGATCCTTGGTCTTGAACCATATCTGGACAGAAAGCCAAAGGCACTTTCTGGCGGTCAGCGCCAGCGTGTTGCATTAGGGCGTGCAATCGTCCGTGATGCTAAGGTATTCTTGATGGACGAACCTTTATCAAACCTTGATGCAAAGCTTCGTGTACAGATGCGTGCTGAAATCGCCAAGCTTCACCGCCGCCTGAACACAACAACAATTTATGTGACACACGACCAGACTGAAGCGATGACAATGGCAACACGACTTGTCGTCATGAAGGATGGCGTCATCCAGCAGGTTGGTGCTCCTAAAGAGGTTTACGAAAATCCAGAAAACGTCTTCGTTGGCGGTTTCATCGGATCTCCATCCATGAACTTCTTTACTGGAAAGCTTGAAGAAGGCAAATTCACAATCAATAATTCTTCCATCGCTATTCCGGAAGGAAAAATGAAAGTTCTTCGCTCTAAAGGATATGTCGGCAAGAACATCATCCTTGGCGTAAGACCGGAAGATCTGCACGATGAGCCAGTTTTCATCGATGCTTCTCAAGGATCGACTGTAAAAGCAACTGTTGAAGTATCCGAGCTTACTGGTGCTGAAACAATGATCTACTCACAGTTCGAAGGCCAGGAATTCGTTGCACGAGTTGATTCTCGTACTGATGTGACTCCAGGACAAGTGATTGAACTTGCATTTGACATGAACAAAGTTCACTTCTTCGACGCTGATAATGAAGTCAGAATCCGACCTTAATCTTCATTATAAAAAATTGAAGCCATCCCATCTTACTAAGTGGGGTGGCTTTTCCAATCCTTATTCTTTTATCAGAAAGACTTTCCCGCTCCCGCACCCTGGGCATTTGAAAAAATGCGGGCATTCCTCTTCCTGAAAATCCTTTGGGTACCCATCCTCCAGCTTCATCTGATCAATTGGCATATATGGGCTGTAATCATCATAATAGTCTGCTTCCCGTCCCTTATTCTCCATGCCGCCGCCACATTCGGGACATGCTGGCGAAAATGAGCGAAATCCATTGCAAAGCGGGCACATTCCCATATTGTTCATTCCTTTCTGCCTATTGCTAATGATAGTTTATGCCGTTTTGACTCTACATAAACAGTAAGGAAAACTGCAGATTAGCTCCGCTTCTTTTTTGGTATTAATTACCTGCTTTTTACGCTGAATAAACTTTCTCAAACAAAACATACTAGTTATTAATAAAGCAGCAACAAACACAGCGCAGCAAAAACAAGCAAGCAAAAAACATTGGGTTAAGCCTTAGAAGGCAGCTAATACGCGCGCCGGTGCAATCCCGGCTAGCCCAGCCAAATCCTCAACATGGGTTACCCCAGGCGGCATGGCAAAGGCCATGAATGGTTCGATTCCATATTAACCCAAAATACAACTTTGAAAAACACAAAGGAGGAAATATTAATGGCTAGCAGTAACAACTCTAATCAATTATTAGTTCCTGGTGTTCAACAAGCTCTTGATCAAATGAAGTACGAAATCGCAACAGAATTTGGCGTACAGCTTGGCGGCGAAACTACTTCTCGTGCTAACGGTTCAGTTGGTGGAGAAATCACTAAGCGCCTTGTACAAATGGCTGAGCAACAACTTGGCGGTTTCCAACGCTAAATTGCAGTAAACAATAAAATAGAATGGCTTAGGCCCCCTGCATAAGGGGGCCTTTTAATTTTACATGTTAGTTTCAGGCGCTTAGCTTTCCGCTGCAGCGGCTTAAAAAAGGCTAAAACATTTTTATTTATTGTACCTGCTGCTTGCTAGATCATTTTTTCCGGACGCACCCACTCATCATACTGCTCTGCTGTCAAAAATCCGCTCCTGATGGCCGCTTCCTTCAAAGTGGAATTTTCATTGAAGGCTGTTTTGGCGATTTGTGCTGCTTTTTCATACCCGATATGCGGATTCAAAGCTGTCACCAGCATGAGGGACCGTTCTACATGTCCGGATATTATTTCAAGATTCGCTTCTATGCCGGCTGCACAATTATCATTGAACGATCTCATGCCATCTGCCAGAAGCCTCGCACTCTGGAGGAAATTATAAATAATGACTGGCTTGAATACATTCAATTCAAAATTGCCCTGGCTTGCAGCAAATCCTATGGCGGCATCATTGCCGAATACCTGTGTCGCCACCATCGTCAAAGCCTCACTTTGTGTAGGGTTGACCTTTCCAGGCATGATTGAGCTTCCGGGTTCGTTTGCTGGAATCGACAGCTCACCAATACCGCTTCGTGGACCGCTTGCCAGCCAGCGGACATCGTTGGCTATCTTCATCAAATCAGCTGCTAAGGCTTTTAATGCGCCATGCAGGAAGACAATTTCATCATGGGAAGTCAGTGACTGGAATTTGTTAGGCGCTGAGTGGAAGGCTTCGCCTGTCTGCTCTGAAATCTGTTTGGCCACTTGGACGCCAAACTCCTTGGATGCATTGATCCCCGTTCCAACAGCTGTCCCGCCAATCGCTAAATCCCGGACATATTTCAGGCCGTCGGTAATCATCCGTTCATTTTTCTCAAGCATCGCGCGCCAGCCGCTGATCTCCTGTCCCAATGTCAATGGAGTCGCGTCCTGAAGATGAGTACGGCCAATTTTAATCACATCATTGAATTTTTGTTCTTTTTCCTTCAAAGTATTTTTGAACTGCTGCAGTGCCGGGATAACTTCAGCGGATACTTGTTTTACAGCAGCGATATGCATGGCGGTTGGAAAGGTATCATTTGAGCTCTGTGACATGTTCACATCATCGTTCGGATGGATTTTTTCCTGAGAGCCTTGATCAGAAAGCAATTCATTTGCTCTTCTGGCCACTACTTCATTCACATTCATATTCGATTGAGTTCCGCTACCTGTCTGCCAGACGGCCAGCGGGAAATGATCGTCAAACCGACCATCAAGGATTTCTTGACATGCAGCCTCGATAACTTTTGCCTTTGCTTCAGGGAGCTTCCCTTCATGGAAGTTCACTCTGGCAGCAGCTTTTTTGACCTCTGCAAATGCATAGATGACCTCAAGCGGCATTTTTTCGGTACCGATCTTGAAATTCTGTTTGCTTCGCTGGGTTTGTGCTCCCCAGTACTTATCCGACGGAACCTTGATTTCACCAATGGTATCTTTTTCAATTCGATAATCTGACAAAATAATCCCTCCTCAACCTCATTATTATACTAATCAAAACTTTTGAAACATTTCCGTTTCCAGGATACCGTTTTTCCCTGTCTTTTCCCAGAAAAGTGCATAAAAAAAAGCGGATGCAGCGAGTGGCTGCTTCCGCCTTTCAGTTTGTGTTAATTGATTGAATGCTATGCCTTATGATAGATAGCGTAACCTATATAATAGCCCAGGATCATTATGCTAGCGATGCTTAAAGTGACAGTCAACTCAGCCATGTGATAACCTCCTCAACAGGATTGATCTTTTCCTTTAACTTACCACATTGCATTTGGGCTATAATGGCTGAATTCGCAACTTTCTGTGACGAAAATAGCAGTGAGAAAACTCATAGTGTTTGCCAACTTCTATCAGGTTACCCGGCCTTCACCTTGTTCCCAAGCTGAAGCTGGTACATTTGATAATACTTTCCTTTTAGCTCCATAAGCTGGTCGTGATTTCCTTTTTCGACGATTCGGCCTCTGTCCAGGACCAGGATCTGGTCGGCATTGCGGATTGTCGACAGCCTGTGGGCAATGATAAAGGTAGTCCTTCCTTCTTTCAGGACATCCATTGCCTCCTGGATGATCGTCTCTGTTTCGGTGTCGATGCTGGACGTCGCTTCATCGAGAATGAGGATCGCTGGATCAAATGCCAGGGCCCTTGCAAAAGAAATGAGCTGACGCTGGCCGCTTGATAAGGTGCTGCCCTTTTCGATCACAGGCTCATCAAATCCTTTTTCAAGATGCTTCAGCACTCGATCTGCCCCCACACTGGCAAGTGCCTTCTCGACTGTTTCCCTGGTAATGCCCGGATGGTCGAGACTGACATTGGATGCAATCGTGCCAGTAAATAAGAACGGATCCTGAAGAACGATGCCCATATGCTTTCGCAATGTCTGTCTCGGAATCTCGGCAATATCCATGCCATCGATGATGATTTTGCCTTCCTGAGGATCATAGAAACGGAACAGCAGATTCATGATCGAGCTTTTTCCGGAGCCGGTATGGCCAACGAGTGCAACTGTCTCTCCTTGTTTCGCTTCAAAGCAGAGGTCCTTCAGGACATACTCCCCCTCTTTATAGCCGAAAGACACATGGTCAAATACAACATTCCCTTTATAGCGGGGGATTTCCTTCTCGCTTACGTCAATTCCGGCTTCATCCATCAGCCTGAACACTCTTTCCCCCGCTACCAGCGCCTGCTCCAGATTAGCAAGCTGATTGACGATTCCCTGGACGGGCTGGAAAAGACGGTTGATGTAATCAACAAAAGCGTATAGCATACCTAATGAAATGACAGAAGATGGCTGAAGGGCCTGCCCGCCAAAGTACCAGATGAAGGCTACAAATACCAGGTTCCTCAACACCTGGACAAGGTTATGGGAAGTGGTAGAGTTAAGGTTCAGCATTTTATTTTGGAACGTAAAATGCTCCTTGTTCAGTTTTTCAAAGTCATTTTCTGTTTCTTTCTCGCGCGCGAACGCCTGGATAATGCTCATGCCCTGGATCGACTCATTGATCATCCCATTAATGTCACTGACACGCGAGCGGATGACATGGTTATATTTCGAAGCATATTTCCGGTAGATTTTTGCCCAGACATACAGCATTGGCAGCAGCAGCAGGCAGATTGCTGCAAGCTTTGCATTCAGAATGAACAAAGCAATATAAATTCCGGTAATATAAATTACACTCGTGAAGAAAGTCGCCAGTACGGTTACATAAAGTTCACGGATTGCTTCCGTGTCATTCGTGATCCTCGCTACGACCTTCCCCGCAGGCAAATTATCGAAATACTGGATGGGAAGCCTTTGGATCTGGCGGAACACATCCTCCCGAAGCTTTTGGATAATCCGATTGGCTGACTTTTGCAGATAGAATTTCTGTCCAAACTGGAAAATGGACGCTACGACCAGCAAGCCAAAATAAATTGCCAGGAGTGAAATCATGCCTGGGACTTCAGGCTTGTAAAAACTCATCAATTGATCCCCGGATAAAAGCTCAGCCTCATACTGGGCTGCCTGGGAGCCTTTATTGATGGTCAATAAACCATCCTTATACTTTCTTTCCCCGTCGAAGGCGATCCCGCCCTCGACGAATACAAAGTTCCTGCCTGCCTGCAGGATCTGTGCCGAATCGCCAGAAGCAACACCAATCCCGCCTGGATCCTTAGCATAAAAGCTGCCTTCATATTCCACTGTCCCTGGTCCCTGCTCTGTTTTATGCCAGACAGTTTCGATTCCCAGGATATGATTATCTATCAGCCGTTTTGCGATAAAAGGACCTGCGAGATCCGCGACAACAGCGATAGTCAGCATCGCAAGTGCCACGAGGATGATTTTTTTATAGTTTAAAGCATATTGGTACAATCGTTTTCCGGTACTCATACAGAGTGCACCTCCTCTTCAACAGATTCGGCCTGCTGCCTGATATACTGCTCACTGTACCAGCCTTTAAGATCCATTAATTGCTGGTGCGTTCCTTCTTCAATGACCCTTCCATCCTCAAGCACGACGATATGGTCGGCATGTTCGACAGCAGACATTCTGTGCGTAGTAATGATCGTTGTTTTGGCATTCCGCTCACGGCGGATATTATCGATGATTTTTTTCTCGGTCTTCGCGTCGACAGCTGAAAGGGAATCATCGAGAATCAAAATTTCAGGGTCCTTAATCAAAGCTCTGGCAATTGAGATCCGCTGTTTCTGTCCTCCTGATAAAGCAACACCCTTTTCCCCTACCATCGTTTCCAGCCCTTCAGGCAGCAGCTCCAAATCCTTGCGGAATGCTGCAAGATCAATGATATCCTGAAGGTCTTTTTCCGATGCCAATGGGTTTCCGAACAAAATATTCTCTTTGACTGTCCGTGAGAAGAGGATGTTCTCCTGAGGAACATAACCCATCCAGTTCCTTGTCTCCCTCAGGCTGTGCTCATGAAGAGGCACTCCTGTGACAAGGAGATTTCCGCTGCCTTCAGGATATTCCCTTAGCAGCTGCTTGATCAATGTTGTCTTCCCGCTTCCTGTCTTGCCGACCACCCCAAGCGTTTCACCGCGGTTGAGGTGCAGCTTGATTTTCTCAAGATTGTTTACTGTTGATGAAGGGTATTTAAATGTCAGCTCAGACATCTCGATGTATTCAGGTGCATTTCCTTCAACCGGCTTTTCTGGATCAGCAACATCTTCTTTATAGGACAATGTTTCTGTCAAACGGTCCAGTGATGCGTTGCCCCGCTGCATGACATTGATCAGTTCACCAATGGCGATCATCGGCCAGATGAGCATCCCTAAATACACATTGAAGCTCACAAGCTCGCCAAGCGTCAGTTTTTGCTGGAACACCAGGTAAGCGCCGTATCCAAGCCCAATCAAATAGCTGATTCCCACCAGGACTTTGATGATCGGCTCAAACAATGAGTCGATTCTGGCCACTTCAACATTCTTGTGGTACACATCCTCAGTCAGCTCATGGAATCTGTCCTGGTCTGCTTTCTCCTGGACATATGCCCGAATGACCCTTACACCAGATACGGATTCAAGTACGCGGTCATTCAATTCCCCGAAAGCATCCTGGGCGGAGGTGAATTTATCATGAATTTTCTTTCCGAATATATTGATCAGCACTGCCATGAGCGGCAGCGGAATGATCGAAACGATTGTAAGCTCCCAGCTGATGAAAAATCCCATGGTAAACAGGATGGTCAGCATGAAAAAGCTCGAATCCACAAGGGTCAGGACGCCGAACCCGGCTGTAACAGATATAGCCTTCAAATCATTAGTGGCCCTGGCCATTAAGTCCCCTGTCCGGTTCTTTTCAAAAAATCCCGGAGTCATTTTCAATAAATGTTTCATAAATCGGGACCTTAGCTTTCGTTCGATCAGGAAGGCCCCGCCGAATAACTGATACATCCAGACATACGTAATTCCATAGGAAACAACTGTAACAAGCAGAAGACTTCCTAAAAATTTGAAGATTGCTCCCTGGTCCATCGCGCCTGTCTGAATTGAATCGATCGCCATCCCAACGATTTTGGGCGGCAATACATCCAGTACGCCAGCAATGATCAACAGGGTGATCGCAACACTATATCGTTTCCAGTTCTCTTTAAAAAACCAGCTTAATTTTGATAAAACCGATAACATAAAAAAATTCCTCCCTTCAATTGGTCAATACGAACTAACCGCTTTCCAGCGTTTCACCCTTCATCAATTTCTTCACCATTTCGTACATCATAGCGTTTCCTCCTCATATTTTTTTCGGGATGGATTCAGTCTAAAGAAACAAAAAAGACATACCGCGGCATGCGATATGTCTTCAGCATCGATAAAGACAGAAAAAGGCACACGTCACGCAAGATACGCAACCCATGCCTTTAGCAAACAGTTCATTGAATATAAAATATCAACAGTCTCTATAGGACAGGTTACGTGTATGAAGTTGAACGTTTCTTGCCATTTTTACAATGTTCATATCGGTAACCCTCCTTTTAGTTTATTTTTCCAATCCCTTGTGTAAGGTTATCATCGGACAAGCAGCAATGTCAATTCTAATTTTTCTAAAACTTCGATTTTCTCTGGAAAATCCTCCGCGCAAAAACCAAATAAATAAGCAGGGGCATTGGAGCCTGAATCAGCCCAAGAATACCCCAGAGCCAGTAATTGTGGCCGTTTTTACGTGCATTTGTGAAGAGAAATATACTTTGAGACAGCAGGATGACAGCAACCAAACTTAGGAGCAGGGCATTTTCCATCGGTGTCAAATCAGGATTCATCTGCATTCACCTGCTTTTGGATTCCCTTATAGCTATAGATCGCTGCGACTGCCACTGCACTAACCTGGAGCAGTATGAATATTTGAGGGATTTCCATCAAGGTGAAAATAACCACACTCAAGATCAGCACTGCACTTAGCAGGAACCAGCCCAGTTCCCTGCGGTATTTCTTCTTAAGCTGCTCTTGCTGGCCAAGTACCATCTGCTCAAACCATTTTTCATTTGGTGTATACGTATCCATTGTATCCAGTTTTTCCAATCCATCATGGAGTTTGCTGATTGTCTCGAATAGTTCGATGTCCAATTGGTCATCGCCTGGCGACATCCCTTTGTGCTTTGTCATCCAATTTCAGCTCCCTTCTTACTGCCAAAAGACCATGATGGACTCTTGACTTCACAGTACCGGCGGCAATATTCAGGATTTCCCCAATTTCTTCATAAGAATAGCCATAATAATGCTTTAAAATAAGGGGAATCCTCATCTCATCTGTCAATTTCGCAAGAGCAGCCAGCGCATCGGTCCACTCCTCATTGCGCGATTCCATATGCCATTGCAGCTTTCTTCCCGCTTCTCCCTCATTCCATTCCCGTTCCCTTTTTTTCTTGCGATGCTGATCAATATATAAATTCGTCGCGATGCTGATCAGCCATGAGGAAAACTTTGATTTCCCTTTGAACAGATGGATTTTCTCCACACATTTGGCCATCGCAGCCTGTGCGAATTCCTCGGCAAGATCCGGATCCATCGTAATCTTCATCAAGTATTTTACCAGCAGGGGATAATGGTCACGAAACAGGATGGCAAATGCATGGTGGTCCCCTTTTTTCGCACTAGTGATTAATTCTTTCTCTTCCATCAAGCAAGCCTCTCTTTCCCCGCCACCCTAAAAAACTCTCTCTATAAGTTTAACTGTACATAAGACGGCCGAGTTAAATATTCGTTCAAAAATCAATAAAAAAATTTTTCCCGCAACAGGAAAAAGGAAAGCCGCTAAGGACTTCCCTGTTAATACTATAGAGCTCCCTGCTGGGCTGCAGTCTCCTGAACGCTCTTTTGGTCCTCGGCAAGCCTCGGAAGAACAATCATGTAAAACACCCCTACGAAAGCCAGGCAGCCGCCGACAATCCAATAAAGCATTTCAATTGAAAGCAGCGCCGGAAAGCTGTAAGCAATGAACGCCAGAGTGAGGGAGTGTGACAGCATGTTGAGCGGACTGATCAGCCCTTGGACCCTCCCCATCATCTTCGGGTCAATGATGCTTGGGAGCCAGCCGCCAAGCCCAACATTGATAAGCGGAAGCGCCAGCGCTGATACAAATAAAATTGCCAGGAACATGGGGATATTGTTCGGGATCGAAGCAAATGCAGTAAAGCTGCCTGATACGATCAGCCCCAATGAAATTAAATGGTAAAGCTTCATTTTCTGAGCGAGCGAGGATGCGGCAATGCTGCCGATCAAAACGCCAATCCCAAATACAAGGCCAATCACGATTGAATACTCTTCATATGTCTGCGGCGCAAGCTTATATTTCAAAATAAAGATTGGCATGACCGAGAATCCGCCATTGACAATCCCAAAGATGAAAAAGCCGATGATAAGAGTGAACAGAAGCTTGCTGCTAAGTACATAACGGAACCCAAGCTGGAAATCCTTAAAGACCATCCGGATATTCAAGTCCTTCAATTTATGCGGGCCATTTGGCAAACGCGCCTCCAACGGAACCGCGGCTGCCCGGATCAGCAGTGCACTGACAATGAACGACAGTGCATCCACGATGATCGCACCATAAATACCGACTGACCAATAAGTAAGTACGCCCAGGCCATTTCCAAAAAGCATGAAAACACTCATCACCAGCTGGTTGAGGCCAGCGGCAGTGGTATAATCGTCCTTTTGCAAAATTCCCTGCACCATTCCATGCTCGGCTGGAAAAAAGAATTTTTGGATTGCGCTCCTCAAGAACAGGACTGCAAAAACGAACGGCATCCAGCCAATATAGATTGCCCCCATCAGCAGCAGCGATAAGCCCGCGCTGATCCAGTCACAGTATACCGCAATTTTCTGCCGGTCCATCCGGTCTGCGAAAACTCCGATTAAAAAGAATACAGCAAGCATAGGCAGAGAATACATCAGCTCTGTGATGGTCGCATACACAGGCTGAGAGCTAAAACGGTCAAGCAGGAAAAACATAAAAGCAGTCAATCCGATTGTACTTCCCATATGGGAAGTAAAGTTGGCCAGGAATAGTTTAGTGAAATTCCTGTTTTTGAAAATCGCTGCAAATTTTTTCATCGCGAATACCCCTTGTTTTTCATTTGATATCTCCATGATAGAAAATAAGGCTGGAAAAAATAAGCATCTCCTGACCGTTTTAGTCTCAGTCCCCAGACGGAGCATGATGCTAGCTAAAGGCTTAGCAGTTAATCCTCAAAGGTTCCTTTCACCACTGGAACACCATCGGCAACCATCATCCTGCCCATGGCGAATACTGTGTCTATTGACAAGTCGGATTTATTCAGCAAAACCAGGTCGGCATCTTTTCCAGCCTCGACTTTCCCTTTATGATGCAGCTTGAGGATAGCAGCAGGATTTTGCGTGATGACTTTTAACGCCATGCTGATATCAATTCCTTCCTGCTGGATGGCATCCTTCACTTCCTGGTAAAGGGTTGAAACCCGGCCAATTTTCAGGCCAACCAAATCTCCCTGTTCATTAAAATCAGGAAGGCTTGCCTGGCCGTCAGAGGTAAATGTAATCTGGGAGATATCCACACCCTGTTCTAGCATTCTCCGCAAACCAACGCTGCACTTTACCTCTCCCTCCTCGAAAAATTTCGGGATGGAGCTCGTTGTAAAATCTACGTAACCGCCCTTCTTGGCGTATTCAATTCCACTTTCAAATAAGTGCGGGTTGCGGTTGATATGTGTAGGATGGAATTGCCGGATTGGTATATCCGTCTTTTCGACGACTTCTTCGATTACCTTTAGATGATCATAGCTGTCACCGACGTGCACATTCACAACACCGGCCTTTCCGGAAAGCATCCCGCCGATCCTTGCTGCTGAAGCAATTTTAGCCATTTCCTCATATGTAGGCTGTGAAGAACGATGATCCGCAATCGCAATTTCCCCCACGCCGATAATATTATCAATCAGGATGAGGTCGTCTTCAATTTTTCCAGTCAGCGTCTTGACTGGAACCTGATAGGAACCTGTGTGGACATAACAGGAAATCCCCTCTTCTTCAAGGGCACGTGCCTTCGCAATCAGGGCTGGCATTGTCCTTGTCGTGCCATCAGTGCCAATGACCCCGACTAATGTTGTGATTCCGGATAAAGTAGCATCGGTGAGCTGGAGCTCCGGGGTCCTCGTCCGGTAACTTCCTTCTCCTCCCCCGCCCATGATATGCACGTGGGAATCAATGAAACCTGGCACAACATATTTGCCGCTTGCATCAATCACCTTAATACCGACAAAGCCGGCAGGTTCGTTAATTTCACTCTCGATATAGCCGATTTTATTGTTGACGATCAACAGATCCATTTTCCCCAGGTAATCAGGAGCGAAAATCTCGCCATTTTTAATAAGTGTCAGCATGTCTTTCACACCTCTTCTGCAATTGATGAGTTCTCTTCCTTCATCATAATACAGATGGGAGATTCTGCAAATTAGTTATATAATATTTGCCTATTTAGCTGCCAAGTTAGCCCAATTTGCCTTCAACAGGTTTTCCTTTTTGGAACAAGGGGTACTATTCAAGTACTACTCAAAAAACAATATTCGGTATTAAAAGGAGTTTATATAAAATGAAAGAAATCATGTCATCCAATGTTATGGTACAAAAGCGTTTCACAATGAAAAAGATGCTGGAAATCTATCAAACTGCAAAAAAATTAAACGGCACTACCTATTTATACAGCCGTCAAAAAGCAGTTGAAGCGACTTCCTTGTCAAAGCTTGTATCGTTCCTTTTGACAGTAGAGCCTAATACAACTTTAAAGATTATTATGGAAGGCACAAATGTAGAACCTCAATTGGAGCAATTGACAAAATTGCTTACAAATCAAGCTTCAGTGTTAAGAGTGAACCGCAAGCAGCTGCTTGATTCATCTGAGTCATTTCAGATTTAATCATATACTTACAGAATGATAGAGATAGAGGTGAAGTTTCGTGGTAAGAACTATTCTAATGGTCATCGGTGCCATCGTTGTGATTGGTTTCTTGATGAGAATGCTGTAATAATCATGCTATTTTAGTAACCTGCTTGAAAAAGCAGGTTTTTTATTGTTTGCTTTTTTGCCGGGTATTCCGAATATTTTTGTTTTATTCCGGAAAAACCTCAATATATTCCGAAAAAATTTAAATTAATTCCGGAAAGACAAAATATATTCCGGAAACCAAGAAAGCAGTAATTTCTTCTGTTTTTCCGTTAAATCAAAAGAAAGTGCAGGGGAAATCTCCTGCACTTTCTTTTAATCTATTTTTAGTTATTGCCACCGTCTTCCGGATCTCCTGTACCACCATCATCGCCACCAGTGTCCCCGCCTGTTCCTCCAGTGTCACCGCCGCCGTCGTCACCGCCCGTGTCTCCTGTTCCACCGGTTCCTCCGGTATCTCCAGTGCCTCCGGTATCACCGGTTCCACCAGTATCTCCGGTTCCGCCAGTATCTCCGGTTCCGCCAGTACCTCCGGTTCCGCCAGTATCACCGGTTCCTCCGGTATCACCGGTTCCGCCAGTGTCTCCGCCTGTTCCGGAAGTTCCGCCGGTATTACCACTGTCACTTCCACTGCCCCCGTTCGTATTTCCAGTCTGGGATGTATCAGCAGCGGAGTCAGTGTTAGTATCCTTTTTATCATCTTTTGGCTTGTCTTCCTTCTTGCCTTTGATGTTTTCCTTCGATTTTTCCCATTGCTTCTTCAGCTTTTCTGCTTCTTTTTTCATTCTGTTTTCAAGCTCTTTAACTGTTTTTGCCCGTTTGGCCTTCTTTTCTTCCTCAATATATTTCGAAATATGAGGGACATTGAATGACTCTGCCTTTGTATTCTTTAATGCTTCTGACATGAAGTCCTTAAAGACGAGCGCAGCTCCCTCACTGCTGGTCGTTGTAAGGAAATGATTTTTATCGGTTTTGTCATACCCTACCCATACGGCACCTGCAAGCTCTGGTGTGTAGCCGACGAACCACTGATCTTTTGTCCCATTGATACCCTCGATCGGAACCTGAGTGGAGCCTGTTTTTCCTGCCAGCTCACGGCCAGGGATTTGAGCACCCTTACCGGTACCCTCCTGGACTACTCCAAGCAGCATGGTCGTCATTTTTTCTGCAGTTTCCTTAGAGATTGCCCTGCTCTTTTTTCCTTTCCATTCGGCAATGGTGTTACCCTCTTTATCTTCGATTTTTGTAATCGCATGGGACTCATTTCGCTCGCCTGCATTCGCAAAAGCTGAATAGGCTTCCGCCATATCAACAGGAGAGACTCCTCGATTCAGGCCGCCAAGAGCCAGACCAAGTGTCCGGTCTTTTTGCGGATCCAGTTCAATCCCAAAGTTCTTAACAGATTCCATGCCCTTTACAATGCCTATTTCATTCAGCAGCCAGACTGCCGGAACATTCAATGAATCTTTTAATGCCTCATACATTGGCACTTCGCCTTTGTATTCGCCATTATAGTTTTCAGGTTTATAATCTTTTAGGTCAAGCTCCTCATCCTTAAGGATGTCCGTTACTTCCCAGCCATCTTCAAGTGCCGGCGCGTAAACTGCCAGCGGCTTCATCGTTGAACCAGGCTGAGCTTTCAATTGTGTCGCCCGGTTGTAACCGCGGAATACGTGTTCACCTCGGCCTCCAACAAGTGCGCGGATGCCGCCATTTTCAGGGTCAAGCAAAGCAGCCCCGCTTTGGACAATTTGATCATCGGTTCCCTTAGGGAAAATCTCATCTTTTGCATATGTGGCCTCTACAGCTTTTTGCATTGTTACATCAAGTTCAGTATAAATTTGAAGGCCGCCCGTCAAAATCTCTTCCTGTGTCAGCCCATATTTCTTTATCGCTTCATCGATAACATGGTCTACATAATATGGATACTGGCCGCGTAACGGATCGCCGCCATTTTCATTAAGGACGATTTTCTCTGCTTCTGCCGTTTTATATTCTTCCTCTGAAATGAACCCATTTGTCTTCATCATTTGGAGGACTACAGCTCGTCTTTCCATAGCTTTATCCAGGTTCTTATATGGATCCAGTGTGGATGGTGCTTTTATCAAGCCAGCAATCATGGCTGCCTCACCAATTGTCAGGTCTTTTACATCCTTGCCAAAGTACCCCATCGCGGCACGCTTTATTCCCCATGAGCCATTCCCAAAGTAAATCCGGTTCAGGTACATTTGCAGGATTTCATCCTTGGAATATTGTTTTTCAATTTCCCGGGCCAGGAAAAACTCCTCAAGCTTCCTTTTATACGTCTTCTCCGTCGACAATAACGCATTTTTTGTCAGCTGCTGAGTGATCGTACTGCCGCCTTCAACAACACTCCCTGCTTTTACATTTTTCACAAAAGCTCTTGAAATGCCGATTAGGTCCACACCGTCATGCTCGTAAAAGCGATGGTCTTCTATTGCTACGACAGCATTTTTCACATGATCAGGAACCTCATCTATCTTGATTCCTTCATTTTTCAGTGCAGAAATCTTGCTGGCCACCTCGCCATTCGCATCGTATATTATCGTCGGCTGAGCGAGGTCATCATTTAGCGCGCTGATATCAGCACCTTCAGAATAAACATGGAAAAAGCTTAAGAATGCCAATACAGCTGTTGAAACAGATAATACAAGCACCTGGTTCATATGCAGCCTTTTCCAGCCCCTAAAAAAACTTGTCACTATTGAATTCTTGCTCACTGAGCACC
Organism: Mesobacillus sp.; assembly: GCF_057785455.1. Classification (NCBI taxonomy): domain Bacteria; kingdom Bacillati; phylum Bacillota; class Bacilli; order Caryophanales; family Bacillaceae; genus Mesobacillus; species Mesobacillus sp. Next base: position 2,847 of record NZ_JBYNSB010000037.1, on the reverse strand, counting down.
CCAACCTTTTAAAAATAGTTTAGAAATAAGACATTTTCTTATACCCAATTTAAAAGGGATTAACACATTTTGCCTGTTAACAAGGAAAAAAGACTTAAAGAACTATTTTCGTATATCTTGTTTTCTATATATTACGGCAACTCGTGAGGGCATCTGGTTCAAGCAGAGGTCTCTAAAACTAGGGGGATCTGTAATGAGGCCTCGTTCTGACAGCTTTGAACTCGTACCCATGGTTCTTGTCCAAATCCTGGCTCCATTCTGACAGCTTTGAGCTCGTACCCTTCTTTCTTTGCCAAATCCAGGCTTCATTCTGACAGCTTTTGGTGAGCTTCCCCCTTTTCTGTCCAAATGATGGCCTCATTCTGACAGTTTTGCTAATGCATAACTAAGACTTATCTAAATCATCTCGGCTATCTGCTAGCCTTCAAAATTCATAATCTTTTCGAATACAAAATAAAAAACCAACCGATTCAATTCCTCGGTTGGTTTCACTGTGGATTCCTGGGTTCAAGTTCTCTTGCAGTTGTATGCCCCATCGCGAAGGTTAAATCCTTTTCACGCAAGAGTGTTTCCATATACATATAGACAATCTGCTTTGTTTTATCATCCGCTTTTATAATATCGAGATGCTGAAGACATTTCCGGATTGTCGGATGAATGGGCTTTTGAGCGTCAAAAACCATTCCGGCCACTTCCATTCTGCTTTTAATATTTATTACAAATTTCGCCAGCAATAGATATTTTTTGAGGGTATTTCTGCTAAGAATTTTTTTTATGAAAAAGGGTATTTAACACTTAAACGTCTTTTTAATGGAAGGATGAGTTAAAGATGCCAGAAATCAAAAATGTTGTTCTAGCCTATGATGATTCTGAGGGTGGGAAAAAAGCCTTGAATGTAGCAAAGGAAATGACTGGAAATCTGGAGGGTGTGAGATTGTTCGTGGCCCATGTATTCGAGGAAAAGATGCGCACAGAAACAGTTGAGAGCTCTGAACGCCCGGTGGAACCGCTGCCGATCAATAATTTTCCTGCAGATGGCATCCAGGTTCCCCCTCTTGCTTTTGAACAGGGGGCAATCGATAAATCGGAACATGCAATCATTACACACAGCTCTGAACAGGCACTTGAGCAGGCCAAATCAGAACTGGGCCCGTTGGGAGGTAAGATAGAATATACTGTCCTGGACGGAAATCCTGCAGAATGCATTGTAGATTATGCCAGGGATGTTCGTGCTGACTTGCTCATCATCGGCCAGTCCGGCAATGCTGGAATCAAGCGGAAGCTGCTGGGCGGTGTCAGCCAAAAGGTGGCAAATAACGCACCATGCCATGTGCTGATTGCAAAATAAATGATAAAAGCCGGGTTGTGATGTGACCCCCGAAAGTTAGAGTTTAATATTATGCAGCGAATTGGCTGGTATGAAGACGGAATTGAACCGGACTCATGCCAGCCAATTTTTGTTTAATCCTTTTGTGGTTGTAATAATGGATGTATGATTCGATATCTCTCTTGAGCTCTTCATAGGTGCGAAGCGGTACGCCATAATACATCTCTTGTTTCAAAAGCCCGAAGAAGTTCTCCATCGGTGAATTATCCAGACAATTGCCTTTGCGTGACATACTCTGGAACACCTTTTTCCCTTTTAGGGTATTGACCCATTTTCTATGCTGATAGTGCCATCCTTGATCAGAGTGTATGGTTGTCCGGTACCTTGCATCTTTTACGATCTCCAGAGCGTCCTCCAACGGCTTCATCACAAGGTCTAACGTTGGATGCATGCCGACGCCGTAGGAAAGAATCTCGCTGTTATGCAGGTCCATGATGGGGCTGAGATAGAGTTTCCGGCCGTCCAAGCACTTGAATTCCGTGATGTCCGTCGTGAGTTTCTGATGGGCAACAGTGGTGTTGAAACGGCGGCTTAACCGATTCTTTGCCACTTTACCAATCGTCCCTTTGTAGGATTTGTAGCTGCGTGACTTCCGCATGAACTTTTGACCCTTCAAGCCAAGTTTTCTCATGATGCGCTGGACTTTCTTATGGTTCACCCGAATACTCTGGTTCTTCAGTTCCAGCTGAATACGGCGATACCCATAGTTGCCATCGTTCTCATCGAAGATGATTTGAATCTTCTTTTCTAGCTCCAGGTCAGGATTGTCTGCCTGCATTCTTTTAATGTGATAGTGGTAAGAGGACTCCGGGATTCCAACGATCTGAAGGACGTCCTTCAATCGGAATTCTTCTTTGAGTTCGAATGATAACGCTGCCTGTGCTTTTCGAGATAGCCGCTCGGATCCATCTGAAAAGCCCGCAACTTTTTTAGGTACGCTACCTCCAGGCGAAGGAGTTCGTTTTCTCGTTCTAATTTCTGTTCATGTGTCATTTCGTCCTGTTGGATGGGTTTCTTGCCTTTCTTGACATCCTTCTTTTTTTCCGACATAGCTGGCCGTCCTTTCGGTTTCCCAAGATATTCAGCCCCGCCTTCAAGGAATTTCTTCCTCCATGAAGCAATTATCGGTGGGTTTTTTAACCCAAAATGAAGAGCTGTTTCTGATAGGGAAGCACCTGTCCTTTTCATAAAGCTTAGTACATCCAGTTTGAATTGAATAGTATAAACTTCATTTTTCTTTTTTCTACTGAGGCCAGTCGCGCCGAATTGTTTGAATGCATTTACCCAGTACAAAACCTGTCTATGTGATTTTACTCCATGTTTACGTGCTAGAAGTTCAATTCCAAGTGGACCACTCAGATACTCCTGCACCACCATTACTTTAAAACTTTCACTATATTTAGCCATAATAAAACACCCCAGAAGTTAGAATTTCACTCTAACTTCTGGGGTGCACATTA
>NZ_JBYNSB010000036.1:0-5408 GCF_057785455.1 Mesobacillus sp. | reverse complement strand
ATTCCTCCGCAGGATCACCCGTGGAGGAAGGCATACAAAAATTTGGCGGCAAAAACAAATAATCCTCCTTTGGAGGCAGTAGCATAAAATAGGACATTTCTATTTTGCCAGAATTAGGACATTTCTATTTTGCCTTGACATATACCTACTTTTGGGTGATTGACAATACAGATTTAGAGTGATAAAATTTATTATATAATCTGGAAATATTGTAAAATCTTAAAACATTTCAATTTATTAACCAATCGTTGAGAAAAGCCAAAACCACCGCAAGGTGGTGACGGAAAGCCTCAGATCCAAAGTTGTTTTTGGGTGGCTGGGTTGCCAATGAGCAAAATTGGCAACCCTTTTTTTTATAGGGAGTTCCCTGCTAAGGGAGGTTATCCAAAGGAAGGCTGGGAAGTCGATGGGAATATCCACAAGGGTTTGCTATTTAAGATATGGGATAAGCAGAAGGATTGTATTGTAACAACCCCCAACCCCCCTCAGAAAAGGGATATAAAGAGGGTTGAAGGAAGATGCTCATAATCTTTTATGATGGTAGCTTGTGGATGCTTTTAGGTAAAAACATTTTAATCCTCTTAGAGAGAGGGAAAGAATTTCAAAGCTAAAAACAAAGGAGGTATTTTATGAGTAAGAGATTTTATCAGATTTTTGCAATCATCATGGTGCTTATGATTATAGGCATAGGCAGTGCAATGGCTTCAACAAATCCCAAAGTAATTGATGATTGGAAATCAGGCAATGCAGCCTTTGAATGTCGGAAGATTGGTTCATATGCCTGCTCTTATAAGGTTGATAATGCGGCGGAGAATGGTAGTTATTCTGCTACTTGCACAGGTCCGCTTGGTGAGAATTGGAACACAACAATCACAATCAGCAATAGTGATAGCGTCTATTTCGATTGGGCTTCTGATCCACAGGCAATCAGCGCCGTAATCGTCAAGGCTGGCAGAGGTGCGAATGTCTGGTATTATAATCCAGCCACATACTCCGACACCAGATTATATGCTTATCAGAAAAAAGAAGTGAGCCATGTAACCTTCTGCTGGAACGGCGGTGATGTGCCTCCTCCTCAGCGTGGCACAATAGATGTCTTTAAATTCTGCGATGCCAATGCTAATAGTGTCCTTGACCCTACTGAAATAGATTTTCCTTTAGCAGATTGGCAGATAACTTTCAATCCAGACCCCAAGAGCTGTAGTGGAGTGACTGATAATAATGGATTACTCAGCTGTGTTGGACTTGAACCAGGCATTTATAATGTCTCAGAGACACTTAAAGCTGGCTTTGGCCATACTGCGACATGTGTCAATGGGTATTGTGGAACTTGCTCTAATACTGCATCAGATCTTTGCAATGTTGATGATGACTGCCAGATAGATGAGACATGCGTTCCTTTTGGTCCTGCCTCTGCATCTATCACCATAGCAGGTGATGAAACACAAGACGTTGATTTTGGAAATGTAGGACTCAGCACTATAACAGGCAGGAAATTCTATGATGCTAATGTCAATGGTGTTGACAATGTAGAAGCTGGAATAGCTGGCGTGAAGATATTCTTAAAGAATGATTTAGGTGTAACCGTTGCATGCACAATAACAGAAGCTGATGGAAGCTACACATTTAGTAATATCCTGCCCGGTGAATACACAGTATCAGAAGTTAAACCTGCAGGAGCTATTGCTACTACTGCAACATCATGCGACATTTCAATAGCAGTGGATGAAACATGTGTAGGTGAAACTGAGACATGCAGTTTTGGTAATGTATGCCTTGGCGCTGGCGGCGGCAAGACCCTTGGCTTCTGGTCAAATAAAAACGGGCAAGCCCAAATGAATGATGGCGGAACTATGAGCACTGAGCTTGCAATGCTTGTAGTCCTTAATTTGAGAAATGGTGCTGGAAGTCATTTTGATCCTACAGGATATACTCAATTCCGTTCATGGCTTCTGAGTGCAAGTGCCACAAATATGGCTTATATGCTCTCTGCACAGCTTGCGGCAATGGCTCTGAATGTGGAGGCTGGTTTTGTCAGTAGCGGAGCGCTTGTTTATGCACCCGGATGCGGTAATACGGGAGTAGGCAATAATTTCATTACAATAGGCAATCTCATGGACGCTGCTAATACTACTTTAGGTATAAATGGAGTAACGGTAGCTTCAGGCCATGTTCGCACATATCAGGAATGCTTAAAGAATGCTCTGGATAAGGCTAATAACAATATGAATTTTGTAGTGCTTTGTCCAAATTATGGAGCAACCTGCGAGGAGTAGTTAATAACATACTCTAATGCAAAAAGGGGAAGCTTTTGAAAGCTTCCCCTTTTTTAATGTCAGATTATTTAAAGCTTTTAAGCCCTCTAATTGTCATACTGAACCATAGTAATCCTATCTCAATTAAAGAGCCTATTTAGTGTCTGTGTATAAATTGCTTTTAATCATCTTGGGACTGTCGAAGGATGAGCATGGTTCGACAAGCTCACCATAATTTATAGATACTATTTATAGACATTCACACTCTTGCTTATGCCTTTATTGCCCGCTGTATCAGTTGCCTCCGCTGCAAGTGTATAAAGACCTTTTGCGAGTGTCCTTGTATTCCAGTTAAAGCTCACAGTGCAAGAAGCCGTTGAGCAATTAGCAGTGCCTATAAGAATACCGTTAGCAAATACTCTCACTTGACTTACCTGCACATTATCACTTGAGCTGACAGTAACCTTTGCATTTTTAGCCGGCAGTGTGTTTCCCTCAAGAGGTGCAGTGATAGCAACTATGGGAGCAGCACTATCAACAAAATTATTGACACTTACTGTTACAACTGTTGATGCACCGATGTTGCCTGCGGCATCATAAGCAACTGCCTGCAAAGTGTGCGAGCCATTACTATAGCTGGTAGTATCCCATATGAAAGAATATGGCGTTGTGGAGTCTGCTGCAAATAGCACACCATCAATATAAAGCTCTACCTGACTGACTCCCACATTATCAGAGGCTGAAACACTTATTGTGGCACTGCCCGATAAGGAGGCTCCAGAAGATGGAGATGTTATAGATACGGTGGGTTTCGCTGTATCTGCCTGTGGAGGGGCGGTGTTTGTTGCAGCAAGGACTGATTTGTAGGCATTGACCCTGCCCCAGCCATAATAGATATCGAATCCAGCCGTTCCTAAATCATCAGCATTTTTTTCGATTATTGTTTTTACCTGTGAGTTAGTAAGCCCCGTATTAGCAGAGAGAATAAGCGCAGCAATCCCCGAGACCACTGGAGCTGCGGCTGATGTGCCTGAAAAACCAGCATAAGCCCCATTGTTGTATGTGGTTACCAAGTTTCTTCCCGGTGCGGCTACATTAATCCAGCTGCCAAAATTAGAAAAATATGAAATAGCGTCATTTGAATCTGTGCTTGCAACAGCAATAACATTGCTGTATGCGGCTGGATAATTTGGTGTTGAAGATGTATCATTTCCTGCTGAGGCAATAAGCACAGCACCCTTGCTCCATGCATAATCAATGGCGCTTTTTTCACCGCTGCATTCGCTTGGTCCACCGAAGCTCATATTTATAACCTTGGCGCCATTATCGGCTGCCCATATTATGCCTTTAATGATTGCAGAACAGGTTGTAGTGCCAGTTTCATTATATACTTTGACAGGAAGTATCTTGCTATTCCATGTAATGCCTGCTATGCCTACCGAATTATTTGTCACAGCCGCCGCTATACCTGCTACTGCCGTTCCATGCCCTCCGCCTTCGGTCGTAATAGTCCCACCTTCTATAATGTTTGCACCAGCAAGAAGCTTCGGGGCTAAATCTGAAACAGCGGCAATCCCGCCGTCAATTACGGCAATTGTAATAGTCTGTTCACCTACAGTTATCCCCCATGCAAGCGGCGCTTGAATCTTTGGTAAATGCCACTGACCCGGATACCAGTAGTCGTTTGGGTTTACTGAATGTAGGTAGCGGAAATAGTCTTTGCTCACTGATTTGAAACGGGGATTCCGTGAAAGGGCATTCTGCACTATCTCTAACTTATCAGGCGGGACTCGCAGGACGAAGGCTCCAATCTGCGGTATAAACTCTTTGATCTCAGAATCATGATCTTTGAATATCTTCTTTAGTTCATCAAGGGAATTGCCTGCTTTTTTTTGCACTAATAATTGAGCTGGCGCCCAATCCTTACTGGCTGCCCATGTATTGTTAGGGCAGAGAGTTATAAATACCGAGATAATAAAGAAGGCTAATAAAAGCCTGACCGATGCCCTGTTTAAGTATTTCATGATCCACCTCCATAGACAGTTCCTTAGCCTCCGAAACAGTCCACCAAAGGATAGATCTTGCTTCTTCGGCAGCCCGACTATCCTCTTGCCCTTGTTAGACTGTTGGGGCGGGTAGGACCCGTGGCTTTGCGCCCCATGGTTACCCATGGTTTGCCCTTTCGGAAATTGCTTCTTAATTCAATGATAACCGATATTCAATTTATTTAATGTGATTACAGTCACAAAAACTAAAAGTTTTTTAGTTACGGACATCCATGATAAGTAATGTCAAGGGGAAAACGGAGATTTCCCTCTACCTCCGTTTTTTACTACTCTCGTTGGCTATTTAAATGCTCATCTGCTCCATTAGATCTTTTTAATCACTATTTGGCCCACTTTAAAAAAGTTGCCAGACATCCATTTGCTGTCTCAGGGCTTCGTGAAGATTCCTATTTTCGCTACTCGTTTTGCGCCCTTCACAGAAGATTGAGTTTGAGTAAACCCGCCAGCCTCGAAACACTTCCAAGGTGCACGGCAATTTCACTTGCTTTGCCTGCACAGTCCCTACATTAGGCAAGGCCTGGCGGGAAAATCTATATAAAACAGATGTTATTTCTTCTACATCGTTCAGGCTGCAATTGTTGTTGTCTTTGATTCGTGTTTAGTTATAAACCAAATGAGACAAAATCGGCAAATGAAATAAGAAGTAGTATTCTAAGAAAATAAGGAGGATATCACTATGAGCAACAATGATAACAGAAGGCATTTTCAACCTGAAAAAAAGTATGAGATGGTCAAAGAGTTTATAATGGGCAAATCCCCTGTATCAGAGTATGCAAGAAATATGGGGGCAGGGCAAAGACAAAAGAGAATTGAAGAAAATAGGGAGCATAATCATGCACTAAAAACATCCCAAACTACCTTATTTCAAAGAGGCTTTTTGTCTCATTTGATTGAAGCAAGAAGGTCAAGATAGTCATTTAGTATTGCTGTGTCGTTTCCTGTTAGAATTATGCTCCTCATATACTCCTTGCCTTTCTTGCCAAACTTGTCTGATAAGCTATAAAAAGATTTGTCACTAATATGATTCCTCGCTAATACTGCATGTATCATGTTTTTAATACGCACTCCCATTGCTGTAAGTGAGGAG